>JAGGTZ010000200.1 GCA_021158805.1 Thermoproteota archaeon
AATTGTTCGGAGTTTACTTCTGCATCTGCTCCATACTCAGATATTATATTCACAATTTCCTCTAGCTTATCTCTTAGCCTCGTGATTTCCTCCACCGATCTCATTACAACCAACTGGACATGACAGGCTTATTTTAATTTCTATAAAGATTCTCTACGCAAGTAACTAGATCGCCCGGCGACTTTAAGGCAATTTTTACCTTATTGCCTATGCCATTTTATCGATTAAAGAAGGGCTATCCTAATACACGACACCTTTGAAAGGTGGATTATCTTGGAATTCTTTATGGTCAATAAGCCTCTTCTAGTACTATTTTCGAGCCTCTTCACTGCCATTACAGTACTCCGGCCTTTATGGGTAAAACTTCATGCTATTATTGTTTGACTCCTTCCTCCAGCAAAGCTTCATGATACTTGTCCCAGAATACCTCTCACTTGTTTTCCATTGATAGAAACCCTTTTGAAGCATTACGAGAACATTAGCGACAATGGAAGAATATCCAAATCCCTCTAGCTGTTCTGGAGAATACGTCCCGTTACCAGTTAATAGGACCAAGGAAGATGCTATTCGCCTTTACGACAGGATAAGCGTAATCTACGACTATCTAGCTCTCTCTGAGGTTAAGTATCTGGAGAGAGGTGTTAAGCTTCTTAATCTCCAAGATGGAGACATGGTACTCGAGATAGGCGGGTACGGGACGCATGCTACCTTTAATAGCTAAGGAAATTGGTTCTCTTGGTACGGTTCGTGGTTTAGATATCTCCTCAGGAATGATTACCGTCGCGAAGAGAAGATTAGAAGGAAGGGATATATCAATGCAGACCGAACTTATCCAAGGTGATGGGACACTCCTCCCATTCAGGGACGATTCTTTCAGCGCAGCCTTCATGGGCTTCACACTCGAATTGTTTGATACTCCAGAGATCCCAGTAGTCTTAGGTGAGATTTGGAGAGTTCTAAAGCCGGGAGGCAAGCTTGCAGTCGTTAGTCTTTCGAGAGAGAAAGAAACCATTCCGTTAAAACTATATGAGTGGTTCCATAAGAAATGGCCCAGATATTTCGATTGTAGACCAATATATGTAAGGAGAGCTATTGAGAAGGCTGGATATTATATAGAAAGTGGGGAAATGTATAGGATGTTCGGCCTTCCCGTGGAGATAGTCTTGGCAGTTAAGCCCTCCTGACTCTACCCCTCAACCTCGGATATGCTCTGATCTAAGATCTCTATAGCCTTATCCAGTTCATCTCTACTGACTGTCAGAGGAGGGGCGAACCTAATTACGTTACCATACCATCCACTCGTCGCCAAGAGTAAACCCCTGTTTAAAGCCTTATTAAAGCATATCGAAGCTGTCTCCTCCTTAGCTGGTCTCTTACTCTCCTTATCCTTAACGATCTCTATCCCTATGAGGAGACCCTTACCCCTGACATCCCCGATTATTTTGTGTCGTTCTTTAAGTTCATTCAGCCTCTTTAGAGCATACTCTCCCATCTCTCTCACGTTCTTAAGTATCTCCCCCTTCTTCTCCTTGTAGTAGCCGAGAATTGCATTAGCTGCAGCCATTACTAGTGGTGGGGCAGCGTATGTTGAATGCTCATCCCCCGGCTCCATGCTTCTAGCTATCTCTTCCTTGGTAACCACAGCAGCGAGAGGGAGCCCTCCTGTCATTCCCTTCGCGACTACCACAATGTCCGGTATTATGTCTAATGCTTCAAACCTCCATGTCGTTCCAGTCCTGCCCATACCAGTCTGGATCTCATCAAATATGAGTAGAGAGCCGTTTTCCTCCAATATTCTCTTTATGCGAGGGAAGAACGAATCTTCAGGATAGATAACACCCCCAACACCCTGTACAGGTTCTATTATGAGACCTGCATAGTCTCTATTCCCGGAGAACTTCAGGTAGTACTCTATTAGTCTAGCTATAGACTCTGAGCACTTTTCACAGTTTTCTGCTTCTACTGGACATCTGTAGCAGTATGGATAGGGAATATAGGCCATACTAGGAGGAACCGGACCGAATTCCTTACGTCTAGACCCATGGAATGACAAGCTGCCTGTCGTCCTCCCATGATAGGATCCCATAGTTACTAGGATCTCTTGTCTCTTAGTATGCTTTCTCGCTATCTTTAGGGCTAATTCTACTGCTTCGCCACCTCCGGGCTTGAAGGCAACCTTTGAAAGTTCCTTAGGGAATAGACTTAAGAGCTTCTCAGATGCTTCAACTAGATATTCTGAGTAATAAACGTAGGACCCTCCTGCTATGACCTTATCTGCAGCTTCCTTTATTGCTTCAACTAGGAAGTCGGGATTATGCCCTAGATAAGCGGTCGTTATGACGGTCATAAAATCCATGTACTTTTTACCATCAACATCCTCAACATAAAGCCCTTTTGCACGCCTTACCACAATCCTATGGGTTTTAAAGAGATTAGTCATGACGCTACTATCTAATCTCCTGAGGAAGTCATCCTGTAGCATATGGAGCAGAGAATGGAAAGAATATAAAGTTCTTGAAGGGGGATAAAAGTTCTTCCATTGATTTACTGGAAGATAGCCCGTGCTAATTAGTAAAACAGCTAGAGAAGAGATAGAAATCAAGCTACTTATCCTTAACACTCATAAAAATCCTTCGCAATAATCTAGATGTTAATCTCCTAGGCCCCACAACTTCCTTTTTATTTTCCATGATTAAGTCAGCAGGGGATACCATGAGGCTCAGAGAAAAGGTAGCAGTAGTTACTGGATCAAGCAGAGGGATAGGTAGAGCTATAGCCTTAGCATTCGCTAGTGAGGGGGCTCATGTAGTCGTGAACTATTACAAGAATGAAGAAAAAGCTAGAGAGGTCGTTAAGAAGATAGAAGAGATCGGTAGAAGAGCGCTAAGCATTAGGGCCGATGTGTCTGACTATAAGCAAGTCGAGGAGATGGCTGACAGAGTGATTTCAGAGTTCGGGAGGGTTGATATCCTCGTCAATAATGCCGGAATACTGATAAAAGGTCCCCTTGAGGAGACTTCACCAAGAGATTGGGAGAGGGTTGTATCAATAAATCTAAATGGCGTCTTCTTTACAATGAGGGCTTTTGGTAAGAGGATGCTCTCCGGTAAAGGTGGGAGCATAATTAACATAGCTTCCGTGGCAGGCTATGTTCCTCTCGTCGATGCAGGAGCTTACAGTGCAACCAAAGCGGCTGTCATAATGTTGACGAAACAGGCAGCCGTGGAATGGGGACCCAGAGGGGTAAGAGTAAATGCCATATGCCCCGGTCCTGTGCTCACGGACCTTCTTCTCAGCGAGTATACGCCAAAGGAGTTGGAGGTAAGGAAAAAGGTGACTCCCGCGACGAGATTAGGTGATCCGGAGGATATAGCTAGATTAGCAGTCTTCCTCGCCTCCGACGAATCCAGATACATTACAGGAGAGGCTTACGGTATTGATGGTGGATTAGCCAGTAGTACCTATTGGATCCTCCATAAGCTCCTCAAGAAGCTCTCTGAGGAGACAGGTTGCTATGAATCTACATGAAGTAGTATTATTCTTTGGCCACTTAGGATAGTTATCTATCTCGACTATGCTCTAGCTCTTCAATCATATCGATTATCCTATCTATCTCGGATACGAGGGAGCTTGCCCCCACCATTGGTAATCCAGAGATTCCATCACACGGTGGTATGTAGAGAACTTCATTCTTACTCACGTATACTCTCTCCTCCATTCTAAAGGGTTCAGTGATGTGCGCCTTATGCCCTAGCTTCACCACTGTGAAGTTCTTGATGCCAGCTAAAGTTCCAATCATGGAGTCGAATGCTATTAAGCTTGCAGATAGTCCGGAGAGGCCGCGGGCTGCATCATACCCCTTGTTAACTCCTATTTCGATCTGTCGTCCTCGATAAGAACCGATTACGTGACCATATGAAGGCCCGCTTCCTTCAAATGAACAGCCAATCAGCTCAGCTACTTGTTTAAGGTAATAATTTCCTGCAGTCCTCAGCCTCATGCACCATACAAATACGATAACAACAAATATCGTGAAGAGGAGTCCCAAAGTCCAATCGACGTACCAGAGAAGCGCTACTGCTATTAGCGTGAGGAAGGAGCCCGCAAAAGTAGCAATCTTCTCTATGAAGTTCATTGAAATATCCTAATTATATTCCAGTGTAAAGAATAAAAAGGCATTGATTCATCGACCAAACATGAAATACCCTTGTTACCTTCACCTTCCTAGTCATTCCCCTCTTCGAGGCGGCTAGGGAGAGAGGGGACCTATTGAGGAGGACGGCAAGGAATTCGCTGATATGGTCAGCTCTAATCGGACTCCTCCTCATGGTATCGAGCATGGAAGTGCCAGAGTTCATCTTCTATACCCTAAAGGAGCTGGGGAATACGTCGGGACCTGTTGCCATATTCTTGCTCGGCGCTTCCTTCTACGGGAGGGGGAACCCTTATTTGGCCTGGCTCCCTTGTTGGGGAAAGTCCCCTTGCTCCCTCTCATTGCCCTGAATTTGGGGCATCTGATGGGCCTCAGTCAGCTGGAGGTGTTGGTCACCACGCTCATGTCCGCCATGCCGGTAGCTGTAGCTTTAGTTGTCCTCAGCGACGTTTATGATTTTCACAGGGAGTAGATATATTCACTGGTCCTAATCACCTCTCTGCTCTCCCCCATCTATCTGGGTGTGTGGTTGATTATTGCAGGTTGGAAGTGAGCAAAGGAGGATTATGAGAGAGTACTCGAAAAAAGTGATCATTCAGTGAACATCGTGCTTGCATATCGATCGAGTAGATATTAATTGGGTTCTCCTGATAATCTACGTTGAAATTGCTCTCAGTTATCAGATGGAGAGGCTCATAGGGATGTGTACTACTACGATGGGGTAAAAGCGGGAAGGAAGATGTATACCTAACTAGCTCGGTTCGGTTTAATATACAATAGCTTTTTATTGAGAAGGGGCTAAATAAAGCCCCTTCTCCCTTGAGCCCTCTTCCGCAGATAGCGGGATGCATAGAGGAGGATCACAAGGAAAGCCCCTATTGAAATCCCTACCATAGGACACCAAAGTCCTGATCGAGAGGTCTCTCAGGGCCTGAAGAGCCAAGGCATCATCGAAGTCTATACCGTAGTCCCTCATGAGATGGACCGCTCTGAGACGACCTCCCATCCCGATGGGATGGATAACCAGTCCCTTGTATAGAAACAGTGAGGCTAGGAAGACAGCGAGGTCCTTCCAACTCTTCCCGTAATTCTCCATTACCAAGACTATGGAGTCTACGTGAAAATCGGTTGTTGCTGCTCTAATCGAGCCGTCTCTGACCATTGCCAGGAAATTCTTACTCGCCTCAGCGTGCTCCTGTGCGAGCTCGACCTCCAAGAATATGTTTGTATCTACGAGCATCTCAATATTCCAGCGCCTTCTTGGCCCTGATCTCCCTCGCCTCATGCTGAAGCTAGACTCTCGTCTTCCTCACATGAGAGAGCATGCCATATATCGCATCTACCGGATCATCGATGGATTCCGAAATCTCCAAGATATCCGGTGCATGTGAGAGCCAGAGGCTGAACGCTTTCCCTGATGCCACACCCAGCGACCCCCTGCCATAGCCAAAGAGCTTCATCGCCACTTCCCTAAATTTGCGCTCAAGCTGGTCCGATATGTACACCTCGATGGTTCCCATCCTTTCCCGCTAGTTTTGAAACCTGAGATCTTAATAACTTTAGGTCTTATGCGACGCGAGGCATCCTGAGGAGGCAAAGTTCGAGTAAAGGATCTTTCTCTCCTCCGGCATGATAAGGTGGAACCGCCCATAGAACAATTGAGGGACTTCCCAGTGAGCGCGTAAGACGACCTGACCATGGGAGTGTGAGTAACCTTCCAGATCAGGTTGAGTTACCGGAGGGGTTCAGGCACCTAGAATATGGGATATACACCACGAGATTCCTCGGGAACGATTCCTGATTCAGCCTTGACCGTTGATTACAATAAATGGTACTCAAACTACATCTCGGTCAAGTGAGTGCGACTCCTGATAACGATCCAAGCGACGACACCCTCTTCGCATATATCTAGCTCGCATGGACATATCCTGAGCTGGTTCATAGTATCTGCTATTGAGTTGAAAGGGAAAATCGCTCCGCTGGAAAGCGAGTAGAAATGCTTAGAAGAGGAAATAAACGCTTTAAGGACTAGATATGGGGATTTTAAAGAGAATACTAGAGGAGGGTGAACGTTTTCCCGTAGGAGCATGTTGAATGCGACTCGCGTAACCGAGCTACCTTTAATTTATAGTAATAAATGTATATCCGGAGATGAAGTTATCTAAAGAATGGATCGAGAGGGCAAATTTCCTGATGAAACAGGCCAAGAAAAATCTCGAGGAAGGAGCGTACTGGTTCGTGTGCTTCGAGGTCCACCAAGCAGTGGAGTTCTATCTAAAGGCCCTATCCCTCTCCTTAGTGGGGATCCATCCTTACACCCACGATCTAGTCGAGCTGCTGGAGTTCCTGAGGGAGGCGGGTCTCGATACGCCGGAGGAACTCTATCCACTGGCTGACGCCCTGACCCCCCATTACACCCTCTCCAGATATCCCGGAAGATCTCCCATCACATACGACAGGGAGAAGGCAGAGAGGTGCCTTACCTATGGCGAGAAGATCATTTCATGGGCTAAGGAGGCTGCTGAAGGCTAGAAGGGAACTCATGTCCAGACAGGACGAATTGCTGGAGGAGTTCGTGGCCAAGACAATTGAGAGATTTCCCGACTCCACGGTGATCCTCTTTGGATCTAGGGCCAGGGGGCAGGAGAGACCGGATAGCGATTACGACATTCTGGTGGTGATGGATCTCGAGGATCGCGATAGACTCCAAAAGATATTGGAAATAAGGTCTCTTAAGCCTAGAGGGATACCTGTAGATGTACTGGTTCTCTCACCTGAGGAGGTCACAGATCCACTGTACAGGGAGATGTTGAAGGGTGGGAGGGTTCTCCACAACGGTTTGGGCCTGAACCTGTGCAGCGAGGACTGGGAGGTTTCCATGAAATCTGGAGCTGAAGCTGATTAACTGGACATCGTACCCAGAGAAGCGAGTGCAGAGATATAGCTCACTTGGTCATTACCCTTGAAAACGAGGGGAACGTCCATCTCCCGGTAGAGGTAGAAATTCCGTTGAACGGACTCAAGATGCGTGGAGCGGTCTACCACATGGGTGGCAACCTCACCACTACAGGAAAGGTACTCAAATGGAGGGTTGAGCTTCCCCCTTGGAGTTCGAGGAAGGCGGACGTCGGAGTGATAGTGCCTTCCATCCCGGAAAGGGTGGAAGTTCAAGGAAAAGTTACGGTGTACGGCCATGAGGAGATTTCCGTGGTTACAGATGACCCGAGAACTAATGAAACTGGAGATCCTACCCTACTCACAGTGTCCTGTGAACATGGGAGTCAAGCTGAAGAAAGAGAGATGAATAACGTCAAACAAACATGAGCCCGATTGAATCCTCCAAACCAGAAACTGCACCAGAAACTACGGAAGGAAGTTGTTTAAGCCAGATGCAGGGTCAAATCAACTCCACTAAAGCGCAGCCCAATGAAGCCGTTAACTCCTCCATCTACCCGTCCTTGGGAGGTGATAGAGGGGAGGGAGTAGACCGGCGTCCCACTTTAGAGAGCCCATTTGGATCCTTACAGAGATTAGCTCAGCTGATAATTGCGATATTCGCCGCTGCGCTAATATTCATCGCAATCGAAGGATCTAGACGGGGAAATGATCGATCCGGAAAGATCGTCCGTCTCCGTGAAGGTTAGGATTATGAGATCCCTCCAACATTTTTCTGACCACATCTGGACCCATAACTACTGTTAGATCCTGATTTGTTGAGTTAATTGGAGGAAGGGTCCTTGCAGTAGCTCGTAATAAAAAGATCCATGGGAGAATCAGGGGGTGTCCCGCTACGAGAGTAAAGCTTATTCCTCCCTCATAATTCTCGTGGACCTTATAATTCTGGCGGTGAGCCTCTAGTTTCTCGGATTCGACAACAAGTCGGTGGAGGCAACTGGTTCTTGGTTACTAATATGGTCAATTATCCAATATATATTTGAAGCTTTATCCATCTAAAGGGTAACCCGCTTATATGGAAAATCTCGGATGTGATTCTGAAGATCCCTAGTCCTGTTCATCATATTACTGCTATTTGCTTGGGAGTATGCTTTCAAGGGGATGTCAGGGCTTGGCTTCTACTTGGTATCTAGGAGACCCCTGTTCAGCGATAAGATGGATGAGTACATGAAATGAAAAGAATAGCAGTGAAAAGGCTATAATAAGTATATTTAGTGACTCATGTAGCGGATGTAGCGATTTATAATTAAGCCTTCGCAGGTCGACAGGGGAGGATCATCAGGGCGGGATGCTCCTCGCCGAGACTTTTAGAGAGCTCCACTCAGCTGCATATTCCTTACTACCTCACGCTCGGCCTCAATCGCCTGTCTGAATTATACGTCCCCCATTAGGGCTCGATCTCCATTCTCACTCTGCTCTTCGCCTTTTCAGTCTCTATTAGAAGCCCTTTCTTCCCCGGTTCAGAAGTCAGGGAGAGTTCCACCTCCTCTTCGCCACCTTAATGCCTTCAAACGCTTCATTCCTACCTTGGAGACCACCTCATCAAACTGCTTGAGCAGATCGGCTGGTACGGACACCCCGAACCTCACAGCGCTCTCTCCCCTCTTACCCTCCTCGTGCTTGTGCGGACCCATCAATACTAGCGGAGCTGAGTAGTTTAATAATCCCACGTTCGCGGGAGCAAATGGGGCACCGATCCACCGATGACTTAACAGTTCAACGCCAATGTGACCTCTTGGTAGACGCCCTGAAACTCCGGGAGATGACCGAAAACTGCTGGTTCCAGCTCAGATCTCCAAGAACGCTCGATCACCCTTAATCTGGTGCATAATTCCGACGGATCTTCGATCCCATAGAATTCGAGCTTCCTCGCTAGGAGATTGATATTCAACCGAATCCCCCTCCTCAGCAGAAACCACGAATCATAGAGGTCTCTTGCAGCTCCTCTTACCGCTGCAGCTCTTATCTTCTCGGCCAGCACTTCTCTCAGGTCCATCCCCCTCAGGAAAACTACCGGAATTCCGTAGTGCGGCTCATCCAGCTTGACAGGTATTGACTTCAGGAGGACCTCCTCTCTCCTGCTTACGTCCACGCGAACACGACAGAGATCCTTCTCAGATGTCGAGAGTGGTCCCCATGCATCCACTCTGAATGTGAGCGTGTATTTGTCCTCCTTCAGTACCTTTACGCGATTTCTCAGTCCGAAAAGTTCGAGTGACAGGCTCAAATCCTCCGGCCCCTCCTTTAAAACCCCCATCTGGGAGAAGTCGAGATCGTCGGAGAACCTGTTCAGCCCGTGGAAGAACCATAGGTATGTGCCACCCTTCATGATGATCGGCCACTCGCTCAGCGCGTAGAGCACTAGTGCCTGAACGTACCTCTTCTCCTCCTGCCAGGGTTTCAGTCTCCTAGCCCTCGCTAACCGCAAGATCTCCTCTCTGGTGAGCAACAGACTTCACCCACCTCACGACTCTCCTAGCCCTGTAACCCCTCTCTCCAGAGTACCGTTTTGTCATCTCCTTTAACATGGGTATGCTGACCTCGGACAGGATCCGCTCGGGAGGGGGATACCCGAAGTAAACCATGTCGAGGACGGCCTTCTCGGGTAAAGCGACGAACACATAACTCCCGGATCTCTCCATTCTCCTGTAGCCGAAGAAGAGTCTTGGCACCACTCTCCTATATCTTATGCCTGAGATCTCGATACTATATCTAGTAGTGACGCATTCGATGCGGAACGGGACCTGATCCACTAAGCCGAGTAGGTAAAGGGCTGAATGCATCGACATGTACGATGGCTCGATCAACTGCGTTGCGATGACGAATTCATCCCTAGTTAGGGCGATCATCCCTCTCATGGGCCTCCAGGCCCACCCCCTCTCTACCAGCCTGCTAGCGTACACCTTGGCGTGATCCCGGGGTATTCCGAGGAGATTGGAGAGCTGAGCCATGTTGAAGACCGCCTTTCCAGAGGAGAGAAGCCTCTCCCTGATCTCATAGAGGTTCATCATCCAACCGAGGTAACAGATCTGTTACCCCTATTTAACGATGTCACCTCCGAAGCGGTCGGCGAGGTACCTCATGTAATCCTCAATCCTCCTAGGGGAATCCCCTTCCCTTGAAATCCTCACCAGATCGTCGTGCTCAAGCTTTACATTGATCACCTGATGCTGGATACCTTGGGCAAATCTATCAGCCTCACGCCGGTGCACTCCCTCATCAACGGGGTTGTTAGCTCAGCCTTCAAGGGTTAAGATATCACTCTGATGAGGTGCGCCTCTCCTCCTTCCCCGTGGCCGGAAGCATGGACATGTCCAAAGCCCCTGCTGCATGAGCTTCTCTATCACATGACCTAGCACCTCTGA
>JAGGTZ010000139.1 GCA_021158805.1 Thermoproteota archaeon
CCATAGGAGGTCATGATAAATCTATCGCAGGCAGGTCAGTATTCTTGGTTGGAGATGCTGCCGGCTTAGCAGATCCATTAACAGGAGAGGGCCTATACTATGCTATAAGGAGTTCATTAGAAGTATCTGAATCCTTAGACCACGAGGAACCCGAGTTAGAATATAGGAAGAGAATGGAGCCAGTAATGAGGGAACTGAAAGAGAAAAGAAGGGCTGCTAGGATCATAATGCCTAGGATAAAATTCTTCTTCAAATTATTTGTTGCTTATCCAGAGATAGCTGAGAGGTACATGCTAACATCCATTGGCAGAGTGGAATTCAGGGATTTCTGGAGATGGTCCATCTCGAAGCTGCCTAGGGCCCTAATAAAGGAAAAGCTTGGTATCTAGAGATATCCCTCTAAGGAAACCCATCTATTAAGATGCTTCAGAATCTCTAAGGACCTCAGAGTTGGATCTAGGTCAAATCTAAGCTCTCTCGATATATGTTTAAGCGCCTGATTCATCTCCTCAAACCTGAGGGGCGTTGACCTCAGGGCCTTTCTCATCCCCTCCCTAACCTGCCATACTCCAACAGGCGAATAATACTCCGGACCAATCTCCCTAATCGCTAGTACTGATGCTTGCCTCTTCATCTCATATAACCTCTCTAAAACAGCAAGCCTCATGGCGTAATGACCTCCATCCATGTATTCCAGTCCTCTTCTCGCATGTTCCCTATTCACTGAGATATATACACTCGATGTTGAAGGCGTCCACAATCCGCGTGGGAGCCAAGCTTCGACAATCTCTAAGAAATATGGTCCAGGAGCGATAATAACGAAGTAGCGATTGCCCTCATAACTACTAGTATATAAGAGAACCTTATCTCCGTAGATAGGCATCAAGACTATCTTATGATGTAGCCAGTCACCAACCAAAGAATCTACTGCTGTTATTGCCCATCTAGTGGGGACGATTTTTCGTTTTCCTCTAGTCCCAAAACTACCTAGTGAAAACGACTTGGAAATAGTATACACATCTACTCTCTGTCTATAGAGTTCAATTACTGCTTCAGAAGCTCTCAGATCCTTATCATAAGCTATCTTCTCCAACGATGTAGGGATCTTGGGCTCTCCTACTAATTTAATTCTATCAGCAGGAGCTGATGGACCAATGGGAGCTAGAAGGCCATCAAATACTATCTTGGGTTGTGGGCGACTCCTCAACCTAGCTTCCATCTCTACCGGCATTTCGCTCATGATGGCCCATTTAATTTCCTCCAGCTTAGGATCTTCAGCCCTCCTGACATCTAACTTGAATCTAGCATAGATTTGTGAGGAAAATCTGGATACTAAGTAACTTAAGGGTCTATTTATCCACTTCGATGGATCTTCTGGTAAGTCTAAACTGGTTAACGAGATTGTAGGTCCCACCCAGACCTTAGGATACCCCCTATCTCCTACAAGCACAGATGGCGGAGTTTCTCCCTCCACCCTTTCAGAACTAAGGATCCGTGGTTGCGCTCTAATCCTCTCGAGTATGGGACATCTTGGTAAACCGCATAGCATCCTAGCTCCTTTACACCTAATGCAAAGGGACGGGTCTACTTTGGTGGGCACCTCTACTAAGTTATAATCACTGAGAATTAAGGGTTTCCCCCTCTGGTCTGGAGGAATACTTCCTAGCTATCCTGTAAACCTTGCCCCTTCCCTCGATTCTTTCAACAAGACCTTGGGCCTCCAGCTTCTTAAGCTTTTGAGATATGATTCTCCTAGATGCCTTCCCCCTCATTTTTCTAAGCTCTTCAGCAATTTGAGATATGTTAAGAGGTCCCTTCTTGGCTAATATCCTCACTATACTCCTCTCCAACTCACCAACTACCAGCTCTGCTACTTTCTCGACACTAACGATAATCCCCAGAACATGTGCATAGGTCCTTAATAGGGACCTATATACCTCTATGGTCTTAACCTCGTCCTCGATAGATGATAGCCTACCCTCCAACTCATCTAGCTTACTGAGTACGCGTACTAATAGCTCTTTGATCTCCTTAAATTCATCCATTCTAGGATATCCTCCAGATTTGGTATTACAATATCTATTAGCTTCCTTGATGCACTTTCATCTAAGTCAAGCTCTCTAAATGCAGATAGGGCTGCCCTCCTAGCCCTTGCCCTCTTAACTCTGTAGTGTATTAGAAGCACTAGGAGGTAAGGCGTTGAAGTTATTAAGAGGGCTATGAAGCCTAGGAGGGACCTTATCTTTCCCAATTAATCTTCCTCCTCTCTTGTCATTGCTTTGATCAGGCTAATCGGATTTATGAAGTGCTCTCTAGTCAATTCCAAGGCTATATCAGGTGGAATTCCTTGATCTACGAGTTCCTTATAGAATCCGGCGATAGCCTTAGCTCTTTCCTTCGCCTTTTCTGGGTTATAGGTGACCTCCATGAACTCCTTGATGGGCTCCATCAGGTCTTTGAGCAGCCCTGGAACCTCCCTTCTGAGAGCTAATAGAACCTCTCTCAGCTCCTCAGCATCGCTCTTCCATTCCTCTGATCCCTCTTCCTCCTCTTCATATCTTTTATACCCCTTCAAGATATCACCTCCAATTGTCTAACCCATTCAAGACCTATAATCTGATCGGGAAAAAGGGATCAATTAGTGATCATGCAACGATTATATCGCGTCGATACACTATTCTAATTTATGTAATGATTTTTTTAGGCTCTCAGTTACAGTATTACAAGCCTCATCCCTTGATGGTGGTCGAAAGATGACTATAGCCTCCGGGACACTATCTCTTGAGTCTAAAGAGACCCTAGCTATAGAAGCGAGGGGCCTGACGAAGAAGTTTGGAAATTTTACTGCAGTAGATCATGTAGACCTAGAGATAAAGACCGGAGAGAACTTTGGGCTCCTAGGCCC
>JAGGTZ010000088.1 GCA_021158805.1 Thermoproteota archaeon
AGTTTCCTGATAACAGTACCAACTGGGGTAACTGTGATAATTGCGCTAATCCTACTTCCATTGGGTCTATTCGGGGCTGGAGGTCTGCTAAAGGATTTATACACGGAAGAGGTACCTAACTAGATGATTTCACAGAACAGAACATTGCGGCAGGCAACTATTACTAAACTATATTACTAAACTGGATGGGGCCAGGTCTGCAAGAAAAAGAGGAGAATTATTCGGGCAGAACCCCCATCTGCTCCATCTTGTCCGCTACTTCCTTCAGTCCGAGCCTTTCCAGCGTTGCTCTTGTGGGTCTACCTCTGACCCAGCCCCTGAGCCTGTAATATTCTGGGAGCATCTCACTTATCTTGGCAACATATCCCTTAGATGGTCCGCTTGGTATAGGCTCCTTGGTAAGCCTGTCAGGCAGGGTATCGTACTCCTCTCCATCGCCAAATGCCATGGCATTAAAGGCCCTCTCGGCGTTGTATATCCTCTCCCCAACAAGCCCGAACTCCTCTACGCTCATGTCCCAACCGGTAACTGCATTGACCTGAGCCGTGAGTTCCTTGTCCCAGTAGGCGAATGTCACGAACTTGCAAACCACCATGCTGTCTAGAGCTGCGAACACGTCCTGGAACTCCTTAAGGACGGAAGCCTTGCCCTCAGTGGTGTACGGATCTAGCTTCTCCGGCACACCAAGTATCTCAGGGGAGATCAGATATGCTCTCAGGTGGCAACCACCCCTGTTGCTCGTGGCATATCCTAGAGCGTGCCCTTGTACACCCCTTGGATCGTATGCGGGTAGAGACTGCCCTCTTACCTGCATCGAGATCTCAGGCATTCCGTACTTCTTGGCTAACCTATAACCTCCCAGGGATATGTCATCGCCGATACCACTCCTGTAGGCGGCGCGCCATGTCATCTCCACTAATGCTCCAGCGTTCCCAAAGTTCAGCTCTACCCCATCTAGTACCTCCTTTGGTATCTTGCCCTTCTCATATAGCTCCATAGCTACTGCTATAGCATTTCCGGTCTCTATGGTATCCATCCCTAGCTCATTGCATAGGAAGTTCGACTTCGTTACGGCATCCAAGTCCCCAACTCCGGCGTTGGCGCCTAAGGCCCAGACAGTCTCATATTCGGGGCCGTCACCCTCCCCCTGGAACGGAGGATTCCTGATCCTCGTATACCTACCACAGGCTATTATGCAACCCCAGCATGGTTGTTTTCTCAATAGAATGTCTGCAGCGATCTTCTCCCCACTGATGTTCTCTGCTTCTTCAAACACGGACTCTTGGAAGTTCTTAGTTGGGAATATGCCTGCCTGATTTATTATATTCACGAGTACTGCAGTTCCATAGTTAGGTAGGCTTTCATTAGTCACCCCGCTTGCCTTTTTCTTGTCAACAGCGTCCCTTAACACCTCTTGGAATGATTCTTCATTTCCTATCGGGACCTTCTTACTCCCAATGGCTACGATAGCCTTTAACTTCTTAGAACCCCAAACCGCGCCATGCCCACCCCTACCAGCAGCCCTTCCCATATCATTAATTATTGCTGCAAGGAGGGAGAGTCTCTCCCCTGCAGGGCCTATTGTTGCAACCTTTGCGTTCTTACCATGTCTTTCCTCCAAGATTCTCGTTGTATGATGTACGTCCTTCCCCCATAGGTCCTTAGCATCCCTGAGTTCGGCTTTCTCATCTTCAAGGACCAGGTATACAGGTTCTTCGGAGACTCCCTCTAGGATAACGAAGTCAAAGCCTGCGAACTTCATATAGGGGCCGAAGTGTCCACCGGACTGGGAGTCATGAATGGTGTTGGTTAGAGGGGACTTCGTGACACTGGTCCATCTTCCAGCTTCCAAGCCGGCAGCTACTCCGGTAACCGGCCCGGTTAGGACGAAAGCCTTGTTCTCCGGTCCTAGGGGATCTACCTTGGGGTCGACCTCCTTAAGCATGAGATAGGCTCCTAGGCCCCTACCTCCAATCCACTGCCTCAATACCTCCTCAGGCAGGTAATCGAAGGTGTTTCCCACCTCAACCTTCCCATCGGTGAGGTTGACCCTCGCAAACTTACCCATGTACCCTCCTTTAGGCAAAAAATACCACCTGATCTGGTGCAACAGGTATTTAATATAATTCTTTACAGGAAAAATATTTTCACTTTAGCCCCTGGCTGCAGCATCTACGTCACAGTAGATTTTATGTTATTATGGTCATGCTCGACGTTTTGACCACTCCTGAACTAGAGTGATCGTTATTTACTTCTTCCCCTCTCTATATCATATGCCCAAGGTAAAGGTTAAACTCTTTGCCATCTATAGAGAGCTTGCTGGCCAGAAACAGGCAGAACTAGAGCTTCCTGATGGCACTACCGTAAGAGGAATGCTATTAGCCCTGGAAAATGAGTTCGAAAAACTGAGAGGTAAGTTTGTGAGTAGGGTGGAGAGGAATAGAACTTTCGTACTAATGAGGGGAGGAAGATGGCCTAGAATGGATGATATAGTACATGATGGAGAAGAGTACTCACTTTTCCCACCAATTGGAGGTGGATAGGGGTCTCCTGATGCCGGTCTCATCACCATTCAGAGCCGGGAGTAAGAATCATCCCCCTGCTGAATTAGGCTACGAAGTTAAAATACTTTTGGGTGCTGGAGGTTGCTAGAGGTTCTAGTAGCTATAACATCCCTCTCGGTAGCTTCTTACTATGATCTCAGGTATAGGCTTATACCAGACGAGATCTGGGTTTTCATGGGTATTGTTGGGCTTCTCCTGAGGATCTTCTATCTAGATAGCACAATATCATATCTAGAGAGTTACCTGCTTTTTCTCCTCATTTTAATTGTCCTCCTGCTGATGGAGTGGATCTTATCCTCTTCAGGAGAGGCTGATCTTCTGGCTTTCGCTTCCCTCTCAGTGCTTAGCAGTTGGCCTCCAGGCTTCCTCCCGCCTCCACTTTCCACATACATCTACTCTAAGATTTTAGCGGTCCTAGTGATCCCCTTTCAAGCTTTAATCAACATATATAGAGTGATTAGAAGGCCAGAACTTCTCGAAAGGTTCGATGAACCAATTTGGAGGAAACTGTTAGCCATAATCCTACTATCACCCTATTCAAAGGCTCTCTCCTATGGAGCCTCGATAGCAGAAACTGAGATAGAGGGGAGGAGGAAATTCATATTAAGAGCAGCCCTTTCACCCATCTCTGAGGTAGAACCTCCAGAGGGTAAGTGGATTGCCCCTACATATCCTATGGTCCCTTTCATTCTCCTTGGATATCTCATCACGATATGTGTAGGGGATCCTATTTCCCTACTTTACCAGCTTCTTCGTCTATCGCCCTGAAGAGAAGGGGCATCTCCTCTTTAGATAGCTTGCTGTAGCTTATCCTAAACCATTCCCTCTCGCCCCTGAATGTAGCTCCAAGAACTATCCCAACGACGTAATCGGACCTGTTTAGCGAAGCGAAAGCTGAGATAAGTATGGATTGATCACCACCATTGTGTAATGAATACTTTATAGGAGCGTAGTCCCTCCCTAGAAACTCCTTACCGAAGGAAGAGATGGCTTCTCTAGCTTCGTCCATTCCCGAGAAGGGGAGGTAATTGAGACCTACATCGCCCATTTCTTATAATATCTCTGACAACGGACACGGAGGTGTGCGATGGGG
>JAGGTZ010000030.1 GCA_021158805.1 Thermoproteota archaeon
ATAGGGCTATATTTACATCTTCTCCTTCGCTTTTCAAGACCCTTACATGGGCTGTCGTGTTGCAAGTATTTATGAGTAGGAGAGAGAACTTACCTCCCCTTAAATGAATTTTTCCGGAAGTATCGATGGTAACGAGGGGATCTACCGGCGTCATAGTCTCTATCTCGTAGATAACTACTTCCCCATTAGAGGAGACGTTAACTTCCCAGTATCCCTCATCTACAGGTATGATATAGCCACCGTCTTGGATGGTGTAGGTTCTCTTTAATGAGCCCTGTCCCTTGGAAACATCTATAGTCAAAGTAGATGTATCTCTAACTCTCAGTAATGGCCAGTGTACGCCCTTTACTTGTATGGATGAGCCATTTGTTATATAGAATATCTTTATAACCCGAGCATCTAGACAAAGAGGAACATCTGTCTCTATGATCAGGCTAGAGGCATTTGCATCCACGATCTCAATTGTTCTAGGTTCTATTAAGAAGCTAGAGTGTTCCTCCTCCTTAAATGGATTATTTAGGGACATTAAAAGAATGATAATACCCAGTACCAGGAGAATTAATGGTAGATACCTCCTCATAAGAGCTTCCTCCTGATTACAAAGTAGCTGAGCAATGTCGTGAGCATGAGTATTACTGTTACTGTCAATTCTGGAGTCTTGGTATCTCCCCTTCTATAAGTTAGACATCTGCCCTCAAAGGGCCTTATTGTAGGAAATTCGGTTGATTTCTCGCTACTTATTCGTTTAAGATTCCCCATTGCTATTTTCGATTTAGTATTCGATGTATTGGCTTCAGAAAGAACTTTAAATGGAATTTCACCGGATTTCATGCCTTTTGGTCCTAAATAGATCCATCTTACCTTCCATACCCCCGGAATGCTCACTTTTATCTCCTTAGATATTTCTGACACCCCATGAACGTACACCTTTAGGATCTCTTTTCCTTTGGGATCAGTGATCCAAACTCTCCCTTTGATGCTCCCGTAGGATCTAACTATCACTGTGACATTATTTCCTACAGTAGTTTCAGATGGAATTACTTCTACGGTTAACCTATCATGACGATCGTCCGCCTTAGAGGTCATATCTTCCAATTTATTGCTAAGATTCGGAGTTTCTATGGATAAGGATCTATTATGCGATGAAGTACATGAGCGTTGAAGTTCCTCAGAGTCTGTAGTATTCGACATGTAAATTGAACCTTCGCTACCGGATTTCTGTGATGGCACTGGGGCACTATGGTTTGATATACTGGTACCGGTGCTAGTGGTCGTACTCTCTGGTGTAGTAGATGTATCTACAGATTTGACCTTCACAACTTTTGAGGCTTGAGCCTGGGCCCCATCTATATCCGTTGCCTTAGCTATAATTGATATTTCGGATATTCCAGAGGGTACTTGATAGCTGATTATCCCCCCTTCGTTCAAGGTATAGGTCTTGTCATTCACCTTTACGATTATGGAGAGACCAGGAGAATCGTCATGAGCGTTTATGGTGATTCTGAGGATATCGCCAGGGTAGATAGATGTGCTGCTGACATCCATATCTATTTCAGGCGGGATGTTCTCCACAAACACCCTCCACGAAACATCGCATACCCCATAGTCGCTGGATGCGTGAGCATGAATAACGTAGTTCCCCTCCTTTATGTTATCAGGTATGCTTAGCGTATATTTTCCCTCTCCCAAAATCTGAGTTCTCTGTCCAGCAAATTCTATATATCCACTTACCTCATCCCCAAAGACCTCTAGTGTCAGGGAATCTTTCCTGTGAGCCGATGCGGGTATCTCTCCAACTATTTTCGGGGGCATACCAACTCTTATCATCTTTTCTAGCGATGAAGTAGCCCCATCTAAATCGACTGCCTCTGCTCTTATGTTTAACGTCCCCCTGAGGTTATCAGGAACGGTATAGGAGATCTCTCCGCCATTACTGCTTAGCTGGAATTGTTTGTGAACCTCTTGCCCTTCTATGGTCAATGTTACCTTAAGTCCCTCAGAATCGTCGCTCGCCGACACCGATATTACTACTTCACCACCAGAAGGGACCTTATCGCTACTAACAGCCATAGAAATGGAGGGTGGTTCATTTATGACTTCTATAGACCAACTTTCACTAGTTGTACCATCTACATCGGAAGCTGTAGCACTAATCCGATAATTACCAGCCCTTATGTCACGGGGAACAGTAAGAGAATTGCTTCCAACGTTCAAGTTTACCTTATCGCCAAAGAATTGTGCGACAGCGCTTACACTATCGCCATCTGACTCCTCAACGTTTATTGTCAGTCGATCGCCCCTATGCAGAGATGATGGAACATCACCACTAATCTCTGGGGGTGAGCCTAAGATTGTTACTGCTTTACTCTCATGATCTATGGCTGATACACCAGCATATACTTTATAAACAGTGAATTTGACATTCAGCTGACCGGCAGGCTTATCTACGAGATTGAGATTTACACGCCTGCTATAGACTCCTTTTGACACCTTATTTAGGTTATACCTACTTCCACCTATCTCAGCGTATACATTAAGCGTACCTACACTATCGTCTATGTCCGATAAGCCGTTCACCTTGAGTTCAATTTCATCTCTCTTATGTATCTGCGTAGGAGATATTGAAGGTGTCCATCTATCTGGAATAGCTACTATGTATGCCTTTCCTAAGTTCTTCGTATCCGAATCACTGTAACCGTTCACATTGCATTTTATTGTTATGGATAGCGATGCGTATTCGCTAGGCTCGTAATGAATGTAGACCCTAACGCTACCACTCCTAGTACTCTTTATTATGGAGCTAGAAATAACATTCATGTTTTTGGCAGATACCTGCACTGAAAGGTCTGTATTAGCGATATCGGTAGATGAGAGGTCGAACTTGAAGTTAATGATTTTCTCGCCGGGCTTCGTAGCAGGTGAGATGCTTGAAGGGTTTACGCTAGTAAACCTTATACTACATGAAACAGCTTGCTTGGAGCGAAATTGTGGTAGAGAAACCATTAACATGAGAATCAACAATAATCTAAGCAATCCTAATCTTAAGGGCATCAAATTAGCTAATTATTGCTTTTGAAGACACAATTCAATCTCGAAGTACTCGAGAAAGTATTACCATATGGCTAGGATAATCATGCTTAAAGTTCCGCCTACTCCTTCAATTCCTCTTATCTCTTCTATAGACTGATTGAGGCTAATTGTGTCTGGACTAGCTATTTCAACTACCACATCATATTCTCCAGTCACCTCACAGGCCTTAACTACATCCCTTATCTTAGATATCGTTTTAGCTACATCGGGGATATTGTATCCTTGCTTGACCTTCACCAAGACAATGGCCTTCATACCTGATTCTCCAATCTCAACCGTGAATCTCTTGATTACTCCTCCTTTTATCAGCTTGTTAACTCTCTTCCTTATAGTGGCTTCACTAACACCTAGTTGCTTGGCTATGTCCGTATAAGGGGTCCTAGCGTCTTTCGTGAGGATTTCTATTATACGCCTATCCAGTTCATCGAGCAAGCTTTTCACCTCTTGCCTTACTCATTGAGAACTGATAAATTAATAATATCTAGCGCTAGATTGGTCTTGATGTCCATGAACATTGAGGAAATAATTAATGGGAAAGCCCCTTATGGGTCAAAGATTGTGGTAGAGGGGAACATTAGGGACCTGCTCCCCGTATTCAAGCTCGGCGACATATCCTATGATAGGTTCATCTTAGAGGATGGGACAGGGCGCATAGTAGTGCTCCTACCATCGTCGACCAAGTATTACCTTCCAGGAGATACTGTCAAGGTTGTAGGGAGGGTAAGGCCATGCCCCTATGCTCCATCTAGCCCCTGCATAGAGTCATCAGACGAGGAGGTAGAGATAAGAGGATGGAAGTGGATAGACCCTCACTTCCGCAAAGAGCTAGATAAGATGGGCAACTTCTACGTGCGTATCTTGCTCCAAGTATCGACAGTAGATGATGAGGTGATTCGTGGTATCTTAGAAACAAGTCTAGATCCCATGAAAATAAAGGAGAGATTTGAATACGTCTTAGAGAAGGGTGAACCTGCTTCATACCTCATAGAGACCCTCTCGTCCATGACAATGTATTCCATCTTCTTCCGTGACCTTGAGGCAGCGAAATCTGTGAAGACCTCCATATACTTGGTGAAGGGGCTTGATCTACCTGAGGGTATCAGATCCAGTTTACGAATTTTAGAGGAGATGGTGGACTCACTAACCAGCAGAGAAGGCCTGGCCTCCTACGTCAAACCACCAGAAGCTGTAAGAGGGGTAGTGGAGAGATATCCCTTAGCTGAGGATAAGGATCTGAAGGAACTTGCTGGCTTGGAGTGGGTTGCTAACAGAATTCTAAAGAGTTTGAAGGAGGGAAAGGGTGAATTCGTCATTATAGAGATAAAGGACAGAACACAGCTTGTGTTAACTAGGAGGCTTGCGGAGATAGTCTCTGGTATATCCGGGCTTAAGCTCTATTACATGCCCGTCTCATCCGTTACAGATACCGAGAGCTTTTTAGAAGCAGTTAACGACCTTAAAGTAATATCTGATTCAATAAAGTCTGGTGAGAGCGCTGTTATCTATTTAGAGGGATTAGAAATACTTCTTCCTAGTGATATGATGTTGTCTGCAATGAAGCTCCCTGAAGAGGGGGTTGAAGGAGCAAAAGTCTTTAAGACAGAGATGGGTGACTTATTTGAGCGACTACTACAAGGAAACTCCGTCATAATAGTTGCTACAACCTCCAAAGCGTTAATAGATGATAAATTCTCCAGTAAAGCTACAATGCTAATAAGCGGCACAACCTTCAGGGACATTGGAAGTACTCCAAAGCTCCCGTATTGAGTAGGAGCTTCAGTAGTCTATAGGACATACCCCATATTACACGCCCAGCTCCTATGAAGGCCCTGGTTATGATCCTTCTCCTTGGAATAAAGGCATACCCCTCTCTTAATCCTCTCAGATCTACCCAGAAAGCTTCTTCCACCTCCGACCCAGACTCTAAGCGTACATCACCTGGTAACGCAAATATAAAGGGCTTCACTCTCATCCTTACCGTTAAAGGACTTATGCAAGGCAGCTCTGCCCATCTTGAGTTCCTAGAGAGTGTGATCCCGGTCTCTTCTCTAATCTCCCTTATAGCTGCGTCCAAACAATCTGTGTCTCTATTTTCTATCCTACCTCCCGGAAACCCAATGTCCCAGAGGAAGGGGTCCTCCGGATCAGGACTTCTCTTTATCATCAGCACTTCGCATCCCTTTATGATAATGCCAATCGCAGCATCGCACTCCATATATCCATTTAAATTGTTAGAATCGGATGATAAAAATGTGCAGGCTAAAGGGGTGGCTCCATGGGCCTCTTAGATATTCTCTACAAACTGGCTAGTAAGATACAGATGCCCCTCTACCAGAGGTATCTGGAAACCAAGGTGAGAGGGGGAGAGATCCCAGAACACATAGCTATCATACTGGATGGGAACAGGAGGTTTGCTAAGAAAATAGGGATTGGATGGGCTGAGGCTTATAAGTTAGGTGCAGATAGGGTTGAGGAGGTACTAAATTGGTTGGCTGAACTTGGTGTTAAACATGTCACCCTCTATGCCTTCTCTACAGAGAACTTTTCGAGGCCCAAGGAGCAAGTTGAAGCGGTATTCAATGTAATAGAGAGGAAGTTCATGGAACTGCTGGAGAGAGTAAATGAGCTGGAGAAGAACAGTATAAGATTTAGGGTGATAGGCAGGAAAGAGCTAATACCTCAGAGAATTCTGGAGTTGGCTTCTAAGCTGGAAGAGGCGACAAAGAACTACGGTCCAAAGACAATCAATGTAGCACTAGCTTATGGAGGAAGGAGTGAGATAGTAGACTCTGTAAGGAAGATCGCTGAGAAAGTAGCGAAGGGGGAGATAAAGCCAGATGAGATAGATGAAGAGGTCATAAGATCCCATCTATACGCCCCGGATCTCCCAGATCCAGATCTCATAATAAGGACCTCAGGGGAGGAAAGGCTGAGCAACTTCCTACTCTGGCAATCCGCATATTCTGAACTGTACTTCTGCGAGGCATACCTCCCAGAGTTCAGGAAGATAGATTTGTTGAGAGCGATAAGAGACTATCAAAGGAGGAAGAGGAGGTTTGGAGTATAAAGACCTTAGGACCGATGTTGATGGTGTGCTGATAGATCTCGAGTCCTTTACTGAAGAGTATGATATACGAATAGATCTAACTGAACCCGTTAATATGGAAGAGCTCTCAGGTCGGTTTTCTAGACTCTTTAAACTGAATATAGATGGATTAAATGCCTATTTACTTGAAACCCCATATCTACTGAGGTATGTAACTCACCCCCATATAGTTGGAGAGGGCCTAATAGGTCTATTCCAAGACAATGCATCCATCTTGCAGGTAGTTGTTTCTAGGTTCATGCTCGAAAGGTTTGGGAAGTTAGTATTTGCTGGAGATAGCGAGCTTGGGAAGTTATTTAGACTTGAAGATATGGGAATAGTTCCCTTAAATACCATTAAAGGAGAAAACGATATAGTCCTAGTTATACCGGTGGCAGGTAACCACCACGGAGAATCTCTGGAGCTTTTGTATGAACAGGCGAGGGAACAGGGTGGAAGAGTTACTGTGATTCTTTTCATAGGTTTACTAGACGAGCAGCTCCTGTACGAGTTGAGTGATGTAGCGAACTCTTTAGGGGTAGATTCTATTTTCCTCTCTATGGTAGGATTAGGTGGAAAGAATTCTTTGGGAGAGGGAATATTGTATGGTCCCGATATCGGTATGCTGGAGAAGAGGGTTCTCCTGAATATTGGGTCCGTAATAGATCAGTCAACATTATGTAAAGTACTGAGAGATTATCCGCCCGGCATGGACTTCACGCTCCACCTGGTAGAACGAATTAAGGAGGGAATGGTTGAATACCTCAGGTCGCTCCTGATGAAGCTACTATTTTTACTTGAACAACCCATATTCGAACCCTGGCAGCATGAATTACTACTTAGGGAGGCTAAGAGTACAAGAAGGCAGCTGGTTAAATATGAGAATGGCTGAGATAAGGGTCTCACGTCTGAGGAGGATCCCCGTATTTCTCATATTGGGAGATCTGTCCACTGAACTCGTTTTTAACGATTATATACTTCTACCTGATGTTTCTTATGGGAAGATTGAACGTAAGAAAGTCGGAATTACTGTAATGGGGCCTACTGAGAGGTTGCTACATAGGTTAGGGTTCAAATATATGATCTCCCTCATGATAAAAGACAAATCACGATTTATATCTCTATTTAGGAGGGAGGTTGATGACGTACTAAGTACTATAGGACAACTGAAAAACTTGGACTTCATTATGATTTCCGATGATGCTGCTTGGTATGGAGGACCTCTCTACCCTAAGTGGTTCATTGAGGGTCCTTACCTAGAGGCTCATAGACAGATAGCAGAAAAGATAAGGTCTGTCGGTAGTCAGGCATTTCTCCATGCGGATGGCAATTATGGTGAGTATTTTAGGGAGCTATCCTCTATCTGGGATGTACTCCACCCCTTAGACATATACCCCAGGGGAAGCTATATTGAATTTAAGGAATGGGTAGATAGGGCTCTTAGCTTGAAGGAGATTATAGAATCTAAAATAGCTTCAGGCATACCTTTAGAATTATGTAATACTAAATTAGTGGCAGAGGCAGTCATCTACTTCCTCTCGAGATGGAAGGAAGAGGATATCATACTATCTAACTTCCATCCACCTATGTGTAGGATAAACATCGTAAAGATGTTCAGGGAGCTGAGACGCCTTGGTCTGTCCTGACTTTAAGGAGGGAGCCCGTCTCTTATTAGATGCATTAAGAGATGCTTGTTCTACCTTCTCTGAAGTATTAAATTCGCTTACTATAGATTGCCGAACTCCAACGAGGAGGAAGATACCGAGCTACGTGTTAGTTGGCCTAGGAGATCAATTAGGTAGGATAATGGACATGAGGGATTTCCACATTATACCTAGATGTTGGAAGGATTTAGGGCTAGAAGAGTGTACCGTAATGGCTGTAGCCCTCAGCAGACTATGCATGGTATCTCCCAAGATGGGAGCTAATATTTCGAGGGAAATCGCTGAGTTCGGGGGTAAAAGGCTGTTACTGGCAAGGTGGGTATACCCAATACTGGGAATATGGGACAGGGGTTATCTAGAGGAGTTAGAGCTGAGAGATCTTTACCTGCTTTCTTGGGCATGGTACGCTAAATATGTACCTGAAGACGTGGAAGTTGCGTTAGACCACATACTAAAGAAGGCCAATACCGTGGATAAACCCCTAATAATGGCTTTAAAGGAGATTTCCAAGGTGAATAAGGAGCTAGTCTTTTCTAAGATACAAGGAAGGCCCTTTCTCCTCAGCAAACTATCTCCTTGAGCGCTAAAGCCTCATTAAGGGATAATTGTCCTTCCGCTACTGGCTCATCTAGATAGGCGTAAGTGAGAGGAGAGCCTAGTAGAGGAGCCATTCTCCTCGTAAAGGAGGCTTTATTGCCCATTGAAAAGGCAACTAACCTATTTTCATGGTTAATCTTCTTGTAGAGCTTTAACACCCTATACCCATCAATCTCATCTTTAGCAAAGGTAACGACCTTAGCTATATCACCTAGACTCAGAGAGTTGGAGGCTATATCCATCAGATACTTCTCTTCTGGAGTGCCGTGCGGGTCGTGCCATGATACTATACGCTTACCTCTGCATTTAAGTCCCTTTGTTGCTATGTCATACTCAATATCTACGTATCTTGCTAAAAAAGAGAGTCTCTCTATCCAGAGGTTAGTTGGATGGCTACCATGTCCTCCATGAGAAGTAGTCCTCCAAGTTAGAATGGCTTTATTAGAGAAACCTTTTAATAACTCGTTTATTTGCCTCAATTCAGGTGGGTTCTCCCATATCAGGTCTAGTCTAAACTCTACCAAGTCGGATCCTCTCAATAAAGCTTCTTTAGCCATTTTCCTTACTTGCTCCAGATTCTCCGTCCCTATGGACACAACCACCATCATTTAAGGAACACCAAGGCTTCCTCCGGCTCTCTTTTCTCAAATATTATAGAAGCTATAGCCCTAACCATTTTCTCTGGATTCTCGTGTTGGAAAACATTTCTTCCGAAGGCAACTCCTGAGGCACCCGCTTCCATGGCCCCAGCAACCATTCTGAGGACATCTATATCTTTCTCCATCTTAGGACCGCCTGCTATTATAACTGGGATATTTACGCCCTTAGTCACTAGTTTAAATGAGTCTGGGTCTCCCGTATAAGGTACCTTTACTATATCGGCGCCAAGCTCAGCACCTACTCTAGCTACATGAGCTATGAGGGTTGGATCATATTTGTCCTTAATGTTAGGACCCCTAGCATACATCATAGCTAGGAGGGGCATTCCGAACTCATCTGCCTCAGCAGCAACCTCACCAAGCTTTACGAGCATATCCGGTTCGCTTGGTTCACCACCAACATTAACGTGGACGCTGATGCCATCCGCACCGAGTTTGATCCCCTCTACTACATCTGCAACCCTTACCTTTCTATTTGGCTCTGGGCCAAGTGAAGTGCTCCCCGATATATGGAGAAGCACCGGGAGATGGGGCTTATTCAGTGATTTTATCATACCCTTGTGAAGGACAATGCATGTTGCCCCGCCTCTTGCTACCTTCTCAGCTGCTGCGTTAATATTCTCAATCCCTCTAATAGGACCATTAGTCAGGCCATGATCCATGGGAACACATAGCATCTTCCCATCTCTCATGATCCTGGATAACCTTACATCCTTTCCCCACATCCTAGACCCTTTGGGTGAACTCACCAAATGAATTATAAGAATCCCTGCAGCATGAGCTGTAGAAATGGAATCATCTGTCCTCCACTCTCTACAGCATATATTGAACTTAATTCTATTAGTTCTCTCCACTTATCTTATCTATTCAACTGCGATGGCTTTAAAGGGTTTTAGAAATCTCCCCAGATCGAATAACAAGTGCCATGGGAGAGTGTCTGTGATAATACCAGCAAGGAACGAGCAATCTAACATAGGCGAATGCTTGAGAGCAATTTTAGATCAGCTTAAAGAGGAAGACGAGGTTATCGTTGTAGATGACTCCAGCGAGGATTCTACCTTTGAAGTGGCTTTAAGAAGTTGTGATTGTAGATGTAAGTTAGTTAAGTTGCTTTGTAAACCTCCCGACTGGACGGGTAAGTCTTGGGCCTGCTACCTAGGCTACCTCCACTCTACAGGAGATGTACTTATTTTCATAGATGCTGATACGATAGTCAGATATGGCGGAATTAATGCCATATGCTCCCTACTAGAACGCTTTGATGCTGTCTCTCAGGTTCCATGGATAAAATGTGAGACTCTCTCATGTGGAG
>JAGGTZ010000042.1 GCA_021158805.1 Thermoproteota archaeon
AAGTGGCAGGGTAGGGCCGGGGTACCCTAGCCAGAGGGCTCTAGGCCCGGCGAAGCAAGGGGCCGGACTCGAGATCCGGTGGCCCTTACGGGCCTCGTGGGTTCGAATCCCACCCCCGGCGCCATATCATACTATATTATGCAACCTTCTAAGATCGCCTTCGAATGGCTTTAGCTCTGATGGGATGTCGATCGAGATGGGATCCTTCATCTTCAAACCTCTTTCCTTTTTCGTCTTCCACACGAAACTATTGAACTCCATCAATTTTTCTCCAAGACTCAAATAGGGAGTATTCCAGTCCTCTCTTGCCTCTGGGAACAACTCCTTATGGACTGAGCCACCATACAAGCTCCTCCATATATAATCCGTTATATGCGGTATTATCGGTGCTGCTAATCGCAATATGGCCTTTAACACATAATGGAGGGTCCATCTGGCTGCTTCTGATTCCTTCGAGCTAACATCATCTCCGTAAGCCCTGGCCTTCACCAGTTCTATGTAGTGGGGAGCGAATACTTCCCATACAAAGGTTCTGACCTCATTTGCTGGATCGAAGAAATCAAACTTACTATATCCAGTCATGGCTCTCTCTATAGATTTGTTTAACTCGCCTAAGATCCAGAGGTCTGTTGGCAATAGTTCCTCTACACCACCTGGCTCCTCAAACTGGGAGATAAATCTAGCTACGTTCCATAATTTCTGGAGGAACTTGAAGGATCCCTCTATTTTAGCCTCTGAGATTCGGAAGTCGGAGCCGTGGTGGGCCTCAGACGCCCCAAAGAACCTTACAGCATCTGCCCCATATCTCTCGAACATCGGCCATGGATATATTATATTCCCTAAACTCTTGTGCATGGCCCTGCCTTGGGAATCTAGACCCATTCCAGAGATCCAGATATGTCTAAACGCTGGTTCACCTAAAACTTGGTGTACCCTCAAGAAGGTATAGTGGAGCCATGTTCGGACTATATCTTTACCCTGCGGCCTTAAATCGCTGCTTCCAAGCTTAGTGAAAAGCAGATCATTCCATCCATATCCATTATAGACAAGAGGGGATATAGAAGAGTCCATCCATGTATCAAAAACTCTCTCTTCACCTTCAAATCCATCAGTAGACCCACAATGAGGGCATTTATCGAAGGGAGGATCGTCCTTCCAAGGTCTATAGTACTTGCCTGGTGGGGGCAGGACCGCTTTACCGCAACTTTTACAATACCAGACCGGTATCTCCGTTGCATAATATCTCCTTCGGGAAATGGGCCAATCCGAGCTTATGGACCTTAACCAGTCTCTCCAATAATTAGAGGCCCAATCTGGGTAGAAGTTCACCCTACTAATGTACGACTCTAGCTCATTCACGAACTCTACCTGTCTCAAATAGAACTCCTTCATAGGAACTATCTCTAGTGGAGTCTTACACCTCCAACAGACTGGAGTCCTGTGGATTATCTCCTCAACCTTTTCCACATAGCCCTGGCTAGCAAGATCCTCTATGATCAACTCTTTTGCCTCGGCCACAGTAAGACCAGCGTATTTACCAGTTACCTCATTCAAAGTCCCATCTTCGTTCAAAATTATGGTCGGCTCTAGGTTTAATTCCCTAAATAACTGGACATCCATCTTATCTCCATACGAGCATACCATAACAAGCCCAGTTCCAAACTCGGGATTGGCGTATGGGTGCTCATAAACGGGGACATGCTTTCCGAGAGGCGTAATTAATCTCTTACCTCTTAGCCACCCATACCTCTCATCCTCTGGATTGTAGATGACAGCTTTACATGCAGGGAGGAGTTCTGGTCTAGTTGTGGCTACAATTACTGAATCCTCAGTTCCCTCGACCCTGAATTTCAGATATACCAACTTCGTTGGGAGCTCCCTATATTCTACCTCAGCATCGGCTAAGGTAGTCCTACACCTCGGGCAGTAATTGTTAGGTCTATAGTCCACATAGACATATCCCTTCTTCCAAGCATCTATGAATGTGGCCTGTGTAACGGCCCGCCAAGTATCGCTGTCAGTTTGAAAGTAGTTCTTAAAGTCGGCACTGATACCTAATCTCTTTGAAATCGATAATATGTCTTTTTCAGCTTCATCTAAGAAGTCCTTGCATAATTTAAGGAACTCTTCTCTGGGATATTCAAGCATCTTGATGTTGTATCTCTTCTCCGTCTCAACCTCTACGGGTAAGCCATTTCTATCAATTCCGAATGGGAAATAAACTTCGTATCCCTTCATTCTCTGTGTTCGGGCTATCATATCTATCTGTGAATAATGGATGGCCGCCGCAATATGCCACTTGCCGCTAGCATAGGGAGGAGGCGTATCAATGGAGAAGAAAGGTTTCTCTGATTCTGGGTTAAATCTGTAGATATCCTCCTGCTCCCACACTTTCTGTATCTCGAGCTCCATATCTGGAGTCCAATGTTTCTCCTTAAGCTTAGGTTGGCTCCTACCCATCGAATCCCCCTTGTTTCTTAGGGTAGGTTGCTATATCTCAATAAATAGTTTAGGGAGAAAGCCCCTCCAATATTCTAGCTACTATATCTACAATTCTTAACTGTTCTGGAATTTTAGATTCTATGGAAAATCTAGCTACTAGTCTAGATGCCTCCTCGTAGGAAATTCCAACACTAGATATGTAAGATGTGCCTTTGGAAGTCTTTACAGGGATGTAGGGAGGATTCCTTCTAACGAGGGGGATTTTATCCTCCATCCCAGCGGAAATCAAAGCCCTTTCAATCTCCTCCGTAGGTTCTCTTGAAGTAACTGCTATAATAGGGACGCCAGTTATTCTATACACTCTGTGAAGATCTAAGACATTGAGACCACCAAATGTTGTCCCATGAGCTAAAATGAGCTTAGCCTCCCCTTGAATACCTGGGGCCGTAGACATTCTTATTATTGCATCTGTAGAATCGTTTCCATCGACTTCAATAATCTCTCTTAAAGAGAGCTCCAAGATGAGCTCTCGAAAGAGGAGACCAACTAGGAAGGTATGCCTGTCTTTACCTCTCTTGAACGGAGAATCGTCGATAGCAAGGATTCGTATTCCTCTCTTCATTCTAATGAATCTGAGGGTGGTAGGTAAAAATCAATTTAGCCCCAAATTTGGGGGCTAAGATTATTATATACCCCCAAATTTATAGGCTGAATGCCTCGCAAGAAAGGTACAGAAAAAGTCTGTCCTAGATGTGGGCAGCCATATAGCTACATAGAAAGGAAGGAGATAAGGGGGACTCAACAAAAATACTATTATGCAGTCCATTTAGTCAAGGAAGAAGGTAAATGGAAAAAGAAGCGTTGCTATCTAGGACCTAAAGTATACGCTTATGCAACTAAGATACAGGGATTCCAGCTGTATGGTTTGATGGAGACGAAAAGACTCATTGAGTATCTTGAGGATATAACTCAAGAGATTCTGTCTAGGGCCAATAAACTGACAGAAGATGATATAAAAAGGGTAAGGAGGATACGGGAGATGCTCAATTCCTTAGAATAGTTTTCTTGCTAGAGATTCCCAGGCACTGATATTCTTTTTATAGCGCTTACACCCTCACAGAAGATGTGGTTTTCTCCCTAGTATGTTTATATTATCTCAAGGAAGCTTACGCAGGATGGGACCTATAGAAG
>JAGGTZ010000037.1 GCA_021158805.1 Thermoproteota archaeon
GGCTAGCTATCGCAGAGAAGCTCTTCGAGGAGAGGAGGCAGGCATCAGCTCTCATACTTAGGGAGATACATCCCGGCTACTTGCCCACTGGTGTATGGAATGTTAGGGAGACCGTGAGGAATGCATTAAGGACGAAACCCTTCCTGTGCTCAACCCTCAATGAATGTCTGGCACTTGTCAAGGAGAAGCTCACACTACCTCTGAGGGTCTGGATGAATAACTCGACTATGCTGAGGAATCATCTCAGTCAGGCTACCTTGGAGGAATTCCTGCTCTATTGATGTGGCATATATTCGTCGGTATTACCGGCTAAACGCCCTATCTTGTCTACTATTCAGCAGAACTCCATGAATGCTACTCTACGAGGGCGCTATGGAGTTCTCTGCGATTTATAAGATGAAAGTAGGGCCCGAGTGGAGAACTTATAATTGTCATAGAAAAGATGTTGTTGAAGAAGGGGCGACGGATGTGAACGAGAAAAGGTCATCTTCTGAGTTAAGAGTTGAACGAGAGAAGGTATTCTTTAAAGCTAAGGGAGGGGAGATAACCATCATTAATGATGATTTCTTGACTACCAACACAATCCCACCTGACTCTATCGATTTAATAGTCACATCTCCGCCCTATAACGTCGACATACACTATGAGTCGTTTAGAGATGACATACCCTATGAGAGATACCTCGAGTTCACGAAAAAGTGGCTCAGAAAGGCCTTAAGGCTTGTAAAGCCTGATGGAAGAATGTGTCTGAATATACCCCTCGACAAAAGCAAAGGACGTAGAGAGGAAGGGTTTCAAAGCGTCTATGCGGATATCCTAACTATCGCTAAAGAAGTCGGTTGGAAATATTTCAGCACGATAATATGGAATGAGAGCAATATATCAAGGAGAACTGCTTGGGGATCTTGGCGAAGTGCGAGTGCTCCCTATGTGATAGCTCCAGTGGAGGTTATAGTCGTTCTATATAGGAATAGATGGAAGAAAACAAGCGGAAGTGGTATTTCCGATATTACAAGAGAGGAATTCATAGAGTGGACTAATGGTATATGGACGTTCTCAGGTGAGAGTAGGAAAAGGATCGGACACCCCGCACCGTTCCCATTGGAGCTACCAAAGAGATGCATAAAGCTCTTCAGCTTCGTTGGAGATGTCGTACTAGATCCCTTCCTAGGTAGCGGGACAACACTCATAGCTTGTGCACTATTGGGCAGGAGAGGGATCGGCGTGGAGATAGACAGAAATTACTGCGAGCTTGCTAAGAATAGACTGATAAAAGAGGGGAACATACTTCAGACGAAGTTAAAGTGATGAGATGAAGACTCAAGCGTAAAGATTATTTCAATAATTTAGGGAGAAGAAATCGACAAGTTTATTGTCCGGAAGTTGATCATTACATGGTCCCGTTCCAATGAGCAGATTAGCATATGTTATCATCCTGATAGTTTTTGCTCTCGCGTTTTTCATCCCCCTCTACTCTCCGAGGGAGAGGTCCCCTCTTTTCTTAGAGGTCTGGGTTCATATCGATGGTAAGGTCTTAGAGGGGTCTCCTAGAAAGTTAATGATAGATTTCCCAACTTACAGGTTCAACCCCGATAGGGGAGAGCTCTCTGGATTCATGGATTTCGATGTAAATGCGTCACATATCTTAATCTTGGGGATGGGCCATAGTCTCTCAGGAGATGCAGGTGGTGGCGTTTCTAGCAAGCTATGGGCAGTGGATAAGCTCCCCTTCGACCTAAATAATGTAAAGATCCTCGAGGTAGAGGGTGACAAGGTCTACCTGATGTACGGAGGTGTTAACATAACACTAAGGCCGGGAGAGAAATGGGAAACTACGAAAGAGTACGTAGAATCTTCAGATGGATCGAAAATTAGGTTTACTGAGAAAATAACGATTAAGAACTATGGATATGTTAAGCTAAGACCCCAGCCTTAGCAGCATTAGGGTGGATCCTAATTAGACTAATTGACGCTAGCTTATAGTTGAATAGAGGACTAAGGGGCGAACTTGGATTTCTTCACACAAGTAATTCATCTCCCACTTCTCTTTGTATACGCGCAATCCCAATAATAGATACCATCCTCACATATGGGTGTTGAATTGAAGGTCAGTACCGTTGAGGAAATGCGGTCTCTTGACTCAACTGCGATGGAGAAGTATGGTATCGACCAGGACCTCCTCATGGAGAATGCAGGTAACGCAATCTTCTTCGTAATCCTAAAGGAATTCGGTGTAGAAGGTAAGAAATTTGCAGTAGTGGCTGGCTCTGGTAATAACGGAGGAGATGCATTAGTAGTCGCTAGGAAGCTCCACTCATCTGGAGGTCTTGTTAAAGTACTATTTCTGGGAGATCCAGCTAGATTCAAGGGTTCTGCAAGGAAAAACTATGAAATCATAGAGAAGATAGATATAGAGAAACATTACATTAAGGAAGAAGGTATAGATAAGTTGAAGAACGCCTTAAATTGGGCAGATGCTATCATTGATGGGATATTCGGTACAGGGCTAGCTAGAGAGGTTACAGGTCTTTACAGGGAGGCAATAGAGGCAATAAACTCGGCTGGCAAGGTAGTCTTCAGCGTGGATATACCATCCGGGATAGGTGGAAGCGATGGAAAGGTCTATGGGGCTGCTGTGAGGGCAGACTATACGATAACGTTCGGACTTCCTAAAGTGGGGAACATCCTCTACCCTGGCTATGATTATTGTGGGAAGCTCTATGTCTGCCATATATCCTTCCCCCCTGAAATGTACTCTCATCTTAAGACAGAGCTTAATGACCCCCTACCCTTGCCAACGAGAGTGAAGTGGGGACATAAGGGCACATTCGGGAAGTTGTTGACGATAGCTGGAGCCAGAAACTACTATGGAGCGCCTTATTTCACGGCCCTATCGTTTATGAAGGCTGGTGGTGGCTACTCAAGGCTAGCAGCACCTAAATCCATAATACCATATATAGCAGCGAAGGCAAGCGAAGTAGTTTATATCCCCCTAGAAGAGACTCCAGAGGGCTCAATCTCCGGGGCAAACAGAGAAGCGATACTGGAGATAATCGATAAGTACGATATTGATATAGTGGCCTTGGGTCCCGGTACCTCTCTAAATGATGAAACGCAGCAGTTCATCAGGGATATGGCTGCTATCATAGAGAGACCTGTAATAATAGATGGGGACGGACTTACTGCTATTTCCAAGGACTTAGGTGTCGTAAAGGCGAGGAAGGCACCCACAATCCTAACTCCACATATAGGTGAGATGGCAAGGATAACTGGTATGAGCACCGGCGAGATAAGATCAAACAGCTTGGAGATTACTAGGAAGACAGCTCAGGAACTGAACGCTTACATAGTGCTGAAAGGAGCTCATAGTCTTATAGCATATCCAGATGGTCGAGTCTACATTAACATGAGTGGGAATCCTGGAATGGCAACTGCAGGCTCTGGTGATGTACTTACTGGTACGATAGCAGCTATGTATGGCATAGGCTTTGAACTAGGAGAAGCA
>JAGGTZ010000062.1 GCA_021158805.1 Thermoproteota archaeon
CACTTGTAAAGGCCCTAGCATACAGTATGTTCTTTAGAGCCTTCTCAGGATCAAGCCCAAATCTTTCAGCTATTTGTATTATCCTCTCAGGCCTGAATGTCCCCTCAGTATCTATGAATAGTGCGGCCCTTCCTAGCCCTCCTTTTTCCTCCGGTAACTGAACTGTTACTGCCATTTGATGAGCGAATTGCGTCTTTCCTGAACCATAGGGCCCATATATCTCGGTTATGGACTGAGTTTCCACCCCACCCCCCAGTAGCTCATCCAGGTTTTTTGACCCAGTCGTAATCCTTTGCACACTCTTTCTCTGCTGATAGTAATCATAAGCAGACATGACATCTATGTTTAGTTTCTTCCTAGCAGCCTGAATTATTTTCTGAGCTATAGATTCACCTATTCCGGCATAAACTGCTAGCTCAGAAGGTGTAGACATTGCTATGGCTTCTAAAGTCGTAAAACCGGCGTCTAACAACCTTTTGGCTGTAGCAGGGCCTACTCCCTCTAAACTAGTTAGATCTACCTCCTCAGCGATCTCTGTAGTGTCATAAGCATATTCTTCAACACTTTCCTCCGTAGGAGCCTCCTCTTCTTCCCTAGTCTCTCCTTTAGAGGCCTTCCTCTTAGGGATATCCGATCACCTTCCCAATTAGGAGTATAATTTAAAGGGTATTTAACTTGATCTTATCCGGTCATACTTTATAAAAGGTCTGAAGACGCGGAGAAGCTATGATAAGAAATACTGATCCACCGACTCCTCCGAAGTTCCAGGCTCTTCTCCTTCTTCTATCTCTAGCACTTCCTGAGATATCTTCCCTTTTCTGCTCCTATACCTCCATAGGTAAGAACTCATTAGTATTCCGCCTACTAATGTCAACAAACCTTCTGACGGCAGGCTAGTGGAGATTAACAGCCCTATTATAGCTAGTATAATGTAGAATAATGTTAATGACGTTAGAGCCCAGTCCTTCCCTCTATACATACTTACTGACAGAAACACTAGGGCGAGAGAAGTGAGTACCCCTAACATAGAGTATAGTGGCTCATCAGACAGTATGTTCAGCGATAAATAGGCAGATAGGGAAGCTAATGCCATTGTGATCAGTAAAGTAGTTACTATCCCTAGCCTGATGCTACTGATCCTAACCACCTCTTAAGGTATCGATGATATCCCCTGTGACGGAGGCCTTTGAACCTCCCCACTCAATCGTGTCTGTAGCTATAATTATATCAGCTCCAGCCCCGAGAATCTTTTCTACGGACCCAGGGACTAATATAGGATGTACGAATGCAGATATAACTAATCTCGCTCCCATTTCCTTAGCAGCCGCCACAGCATTCGCCATCGTACCTCCTGTAGAGACCATATCATCTACCACGATGACATCTCTATTCTTAAGGTCGATCTCCTTAATATAGGTCCTTATATCGCCAGTTTCTATGTCCCTCTCCTTTCTAAATGCATCATACTCTCCAATCCCACAAAATTGAGCGAGTTCCCTGGCCCAATGTATACTCTCAGTGTCAGGGCCTATGATAAAGGGATCCTGCAATGGAAGCCGCTTAATACTCTCCGATAAGGCTTTAAAGCCGCTTAGGTTCGTAGCTTTTATCTTCTTAAATATCTCAGAGAAGCTGCCTAATCTATGAAGATGTACAGTAACGCTCACTATCGAGCTTGCACCAGCGTCCTCCAACATTTCTGCTAGATAGCTTGGACTGAGAGGCTCACCAATGCGAAATATTGCATCTTGTCTGGCATATGGGAAATAGGGCATTATCAGAACGATATCACCCGCACCCATATGCCTTTTAAGATTTCTTAGCGTGAATAAAACCTCTAAGAGGTAATCATTGGGCCTTCCTACGCCGGATTTCATTCTAAGCGATAAAACCACATCGCTGCCTCTTACTTCCTCCCGGACCCGTGGACAAATTTCTCCATCTGGAAAGATCCTCCTCTCTAGGGGTACAAGTTTAAGGCCCAGCCCTCGTGCTATCTTAATGTTAAAGTCGTCTTCGGGGCCTACTAGTAGCATATTCAGGTAATCCACCACGAGATTAAAAAGTAAACCTGAGGCTCATACTAGATGTTTATAGCATTTGAGGGTATAGATGGCTCTGGGAAGACTACTCACAGTAAAATACTATATGACAGGCTCCTAAGAAGGGGATTAAAGGTTCACTTGACAGCAGAGCCCACTCAAGGACCAATAGGCAAACTTGTTAGGAGAGTCCTCTCGGGCGAACTATCAATTAGTGACGAAGGCCTGGCACTCCTCTTCGCTGCTGACAGAGTTGAGCACAACTTAAAGGAAATATGTCCAAAGATTGATGAGGGACACATAGTAATCACGGATAGATATCTGTTATCATCATTGGCCTATCAGGGCCTAAAGTTGCCTTTGAATTGGGTTTCTCAGATAAATAGATGGGCTAGGGTTCCAGATGTGGTCATTTACTTGGATGTAAGTCCCGAAGTAGCTATTAGGAGGTTGAAAGAGGGAGCTAAATTCCATTCCTTGGAAACCCTCCGCATGGTCAGGGAGAATTACATTAGACTACTGCAAGAGAGACCATGGAGGGAAATCTCCCACAGAGTAAATGCAGAGGCCAATATAGATTCTGTCTCCATGGAAATAATTAAGATTATAGAAGATGCGTTGGGGGAGGGGAGAAATTGAGGTTTGTTGCGATCGGTAACGCTAATATTGACGTAACTGTATTCTTAGATAGGATACCGGAGCAGGATGAAGCTGTAGACGCGTTAGCTGCAATGATGAGTTCAGGTGGATCAGCTTCAAATTTTGCTTTAGCTGTATCGAGACTAGGCGTGGATGTCTCCATTATAGTCTCAGTGGGGGATGATTCACTAGGACAAATATATATGCGGTCCATGAAAGAAGGAGGGGTAGATGTAGATCATGTGAAGATAGTAGAGGGGAGAAGGACCGGCCTCGTTGTAATAATTAATGTATTAGGGGAAAGCAGAAGAATGATTGAGAGTCCTGGAGCTAACCTAGAACTGACACCCAAGGATATTTTAGAAAGAGAGGATCTGATCAAGGGATCTAGAGAGGTTCATATGGCTAGTGTTGAGATACCAATTGCAAGGGCAGTGTCTGAGCTGAGGCGCGATGCATCTTGGGATCCAGGAGCTAGGATACTAGCGAGGAACGCGTATGAAGCCTGGAAACTTCTCCCAGGGATCGGGAAGATATTTTTGAATGAGAAGGAGTCTAGATTACTCTCTAAGGAGAGTGATCCTGAAATTGCGGCTAAGAAGATAGCCAAAGAAGGGCCAGATGAAGTTATAATAAAGCTAGGCCCGAAGGGTTCTCTAGCATGGGCAGATGGCGAGCTATGTTTCGTAGAAGCAGTTCCAATTAAAGTAGTGGATACGACGGGAGCCGGTGATGTATTTGCCGCAACGTATCTTGTCTCTAGGAATATGGGTTTCTCGCCAGAGAAATCTATACGCCTCGCAAATGCCGCAGCTGCTCTTACTATATCAAGACCTGGAACGGCCTTTGGACTGCCTGTATGGGATGAGATCGCAGCTATGGAATTTATATCATACGGAAAGAGTAATAACAGACGCA
>JAGGTZ010000024.1 GCA_021158805.1 Thermoproteota archaeon
ATGAGCTGCGACCACGAGTTCCATCACCGAGTGATTTATCTTAACAGCTCCCTGCTCATATAAGTCGGTGAGCTTATCTATTAGAGGTACCAATCTGGACCTTGAAACTCCTTTCAACGAAATCCTACTAGCTAACTCCTCCAAATCTCTTCTGAATAACCTAGAGTTCGGCACAGCAATTATAGAGCTTATATATTATTAGCTCATAGGTCAAATCTGGACTTCACAGACTTCCTTAATTAAAGAAAGGGATGGTTAGAATAGAGATCGTGGCTACAATTGGCTACAAGACTTCTCTATAGCTGGTAGTCCATAGCCCGGGCTGACAACAGGACCTCCATCATAGATAAGTTCTCCTCTCACAAAAACCTTCTTAACCCTCCACTTAACTTTAAAACCTTCAAATGCACTAGACTTGGCTTTTGTACTCATATCCTCCCCCCTAATAACCCATTCCTCCTTATCTAAGAGTACGAGATCTGCGGTACACCCTACCGTCAAGGAGCCCCTATTTATCCCTAAGTGTTTAGCGGGATAGTAGCTATATCTATCAATGACATCCGGGGAGAGGGTTCTGTTCTCTACTAGGGTGACTAGCAGGGGAGCCATAATATCAAGCCAAGGTATGCCAGGTGGCATCTGGTTATAGGGTCTTTCCTTCTCCTCCCTGCTATGTGGGGCGTGGTCGGTGACTAAGAAGTCAACTAACCCATGGTTAATCATGGACCTAAGACGATCAACCATATCCCTACTTCTAAGCGGAGGATTAACCTTCGCAAGCGGACCTAGTTTCAGGGCATCATCGATACTTAGAAGTATGTGGTGAGGGGTAACTTCAGCCGTGGCATCTATTCCCCTAGACTTAGCCTCGTTAACCTGCTGTATTGTCGATGGTAGGGTTGCATGAGCTATCCTAACCCTCGTTCCCGATAACTCAGCTAATCTTAGCATCCTCTTAACTGCTAACTCCTCAGCAATCTCTGGATGTGCCTTCCAGTGTTCCTCAGGCTTTTCTGGTTCTTCGGCTTCGTCTAAGATAATGGGATCTTCGGCGTGTATTACTACCTCCTTCCCCAACTTTGAGGCTCTCTGAAAAACGGGTCTTAAGTTACTCCTAAGATCCTCTGGGAAGAGCTTTATCCCAACAACATAATCAAGATCTGGAAGATACGGGTAAGCTGTGTAGAATAGGAAATCTATATAGCTCTCCCTTTTAGCTTCCTCAAGCTTCTTCTGGAGATTTTCGGGGCTATTTATCCTAGGTATATTATTTGGCATATCAACTACTAGCGTAACCCCTCCTCTCAGGGCAGCTAAAGACTCGGATTTCCAATCTCCCTTATACCTTTGGTCGAGCCCCCTCATATGAACATGAAGGTCTATAAATCCTGGGAGAATTAAATCTGCATTAATGCAATTGCCCCTGTCAGCTTTCTCAATGCTCCTAATCTTTCCTGACTCCACCAAGATCGTCACTTCATGGAAAGACCCTCTCAAGAAGGCCCTACCACTAACACATACCAAGCAGTTCTCACCTACCTAACCTAGCTTTCTCGTTTGCCGCTCAGTACGTAAGTCGCTTCATTAGTGAATAAGCGGGATTTTCCTCCCATCGAAGTCCCTCCAGTACTTACCAAAGTCATGAATCTTAGATAAAGTCTTTCCATCAAAAACCGGGCCGTCTCTACATACTAGGAGTCCTAATGGATCTAGAGAGCATGAACCACAGATCCCTATAGCACATCTCACTAATCTTTCGAGCGAGGCCTCTACCTCAATACCCCTTCTTAGAGCCTCCCTAACCACCTTCACCATCATCTGTTCCGGCCCAGCTGTGTATATGTACTGCGGCCACTCGTAATCTATATGCTCAGTTATGAATCCCTTTAACCCGTAAGAACCATCATCTGTCGCTATAATAACGTCATCTGCAGCCTCTCTAAATATTTCCTCAAGTAAGACCTCATCCTTACTCTTAAATCCTGCATAGAGCCTAACTTCCGCCAGACCTCCTAATCTATCAGCTAAAAATAGGAGGGGGGCTATACCATACCCCCCACCCACGAGAGTTACCCTGCCTTTGCGTAAGGTAAACCCCTTGCCATATGGCCCTCTAACCCATAGTTTATCTCCTTCTCTCATCGAATGAATGGCCGAGCTAACCCTTCCAACTCTCGCTACTAATAACCACGTTTCGCCATTCAACTCCCTAGCTATGCTTACAGGTATCTCTCCGACCTTAGGGACCCAGATCATGACATACTGCCCAGGCTCCGCCCTAACTTCTCCCTCTAAAACTATTTTCTTAACTCTTGGACTTAACGGCTCTATCTCCTTAATTGTGAAGGTTCTATGACCCAGCCAATTGGGCAATTATCTCATCCTCCGATAAGTACTCGCTACAATACTCGCACACTAGTTTGAGAGGCTCCCTAGATATTACCCTGAATCTCGGCTTCGCGGCTTCTCTCGGGGCGTTGGTTACACACTTAGGGTTAACACATCTAACTATACCTTCTATCATGCCAGGAAGCTCTACCCTTCTCTTCTCAACGACTTCGTAATCTCTTACAATATTTATTGTGGCTGTGGGAGCGACTAGGGCTATTTTATCCACCTCTTCCTTGCTGAGCTCTCTCCCCTCCACCTTGACTATATCCTTCTTCCCTAGCTTACCACTATGTACATTCATCACTAGGGCTACAGTGTAACCCTCATCTCCAGTAATACCCAGGATCCCCAATACCCTGAGGGCTCTACCAGCCGGTATGTGGTCAATCACCGTTCCGTTACTTATTCTCCTGACAACTAACTTATCTTCAGCATTCATGGGACCACCTCCCTCAATAAAGCCATTCTTAAGGGGATGCCATTAGCTGCTTGCTTGAAATAGAGAGCATGGGGTGTGCTATCAACATCTAAGGCAATCTCATCAACTCTAGGGAGTGGATGCAGTATTATCATAGAGCTTTTTGCATCTCTAAGCAGAGAGGCATCTATTCTATAGCTTCCCTTCACCCTCTCATATTCGGCTGGATCAGGGAACCTCTCCTTCTGGATCCTCGTGACGTAGAGGACATCAAGCTCCGGTAACACTTCAGAAAGGTCTGCAAATTCCCAAGACATTTTCAGGGAGTCTAACAGCTCTTCCCTAGGTCTCAAGCTTTCTGGAGCTATTAAATAGACCTTCTTAGGAGAGTATATATTCAGAGCCCTTAAAAAGCTCCCAGCAGCTCTACCATATCTCAAATCTCCCAATACCCCATACGTGAGGTTATCGATCCCTCTCTTCTCCTTCCATATGGTATAGAGATCAATCATAGCTTGGGTCGGGTGGCGTTTTGACCCATCGCCAGCGTTTATTACGGGAGAATCAGCGAGCTCCGCTGCTAGTTTAGCAGCACCCTCCAAGCTATGTCTCACTACTATCGCATCCGCATACGCGTCAAGCATCCTAATGGTATCGGAAAAGCTCTCACCCTTGGCTACGGAGGTTGCCTGAACGGCATCGAACCCAATGTAACCTCCACCCAATCTGAGGGTTGCAGTCTCGAAACTAAGTCTAGTCCTTGTGCTTGGCTCAAAGAAAGCCATAGCTATAACACGCCCTCTCAGTTCATCTCCTTCAAACTTAGAGGAAGCTATCCTAAATAATCTCTCTAGATCATTTCGGGTGAAATCCATAATACAGAGGACATCCTTACCTCTAAAGCTCAACATCTCACCTCCTCAAGATACGAGAGAGCGTATCCCCTCTCTTCCTCAGATAAGGACTCTAACAATAGCCTAACAATCTCGGGGAGGGTGGCCATGCTTCTAAGAACGACATCCTCTTCTCTTAGGGATTCTCTGGCACCCTGAAGCCTATCGATCACAACCCAGGCCTCCTTTACCTCAGCACCAGCCTCTCTAACTGACCTTATCGCCCTAAGAAGGGAGCCGCCTGTAGTAGCGACATCATCTATAACCACATACA
>JAGGTZ010000060.1 GCA_021158805.1 Thermoproteota archaeon
AGATCGTTTCGAATATAGTACCTGAGGCTAAGCTAATAACGGTAGTTGGTGGTGATCGTACTTGGAGCATAGTAGAGTATATCTCAGATAGTCTTAGTTCTGAAGGTATTATGATAAGGACTTCTAGGGTATTTGAGGCTACACCGACCGATCTTGAGAGAGTGACAGCTGAAGCATCTGGATCGGACCTAATAATAGGTATAGGTGGAGGAAAAACCTAGATATAGCTAAAGCAGCTGCTTACAACCTGAGAACGAGGTTCATGTCTGTCCCAACCGCAACAGCTACGGATGCTATGGCAACACCCTTTGCGATATTATGGGAAGAAGGCAGGTCAAAAGCTGTGAAAGGTGCGACGCCCCTAGCTTTAGTAGCAGATCTTGACGTAATATGGAAAGCACCACCTAAACTTCAACTTTCGGGATTCGGGGACTATATAGCAAAGATAACCGCCATTCCTGACTTAGAACTTGCCTATATGCTCGGCAGAGAAAGGAATTACAATGAGCTTGCAGTGCTAATGGCTCAACAGTTCGCAGAACAACTTATCTTTATGGCTGATGGGATTCCCGGCAAGGATCCCGAGACTTGGGAGACATATGTACTCTTCCTAGCTCTGGATGGAATGCTCATGAGTATGTGCAATACAACTAGGATAGCAGCAGGAAGCGAGCATCTCTTTGCTTACGCGTTGGACGAAGTTTCAAATACAAAACTCTCTCACGGGGAATCGGTTGGTTTAGGTACAGCGCTTCTGGCTCCTCTTCACGGTATAGAGAGGGAATGGATCTTGGAAGCTCTTTCCGTAGTGGGGCTCCCAACGAACTTCTCGGAGGTAGGCGTGAGTAAGGAAGAGGTAGTAAAGGCCTTAACCATTGCTCACAAAATGAGGGACTGGTATACAATACTCGGGGATAAGGGCTTAAGCGAAGAAGCAGCTGGGAGGCTAGCTAGAGGAATGTTCTGAACCATTTAAGTAACTAGTCTGCCCTCACAAGTGGGCAGCTGTCACATTAGCTTATCTACATCAATAGCCTTAGAGAATACTATCTGATTTAGCTAACCTACGTCAAGTATGGCCTTCTTGTATTCCTCGGAGTTTTAGCCTGCAGTTTTCCCTAGATAGCCAATCTTCCTTACTTTCTAATAGCTGTAATTGTCAACTCAATCCCTGCCACCTATCGGGTTCTCAGCTATTGCTGATCTTGAACGAGTATCTGACTGGAATTTTCATGCACAATTCTCTCAGGAAACACGAAAAATAGAGGATATAAGAGATAAAAAAGAATAACCTAAAACCTAGATAGATAACTCATAAAGCCCTTCTTCGGACCTCTTTACTAATCCTTTTCTAAAAATGGATCTTATCTTGCCAGCTACCTTCTGTGGAGACATTCCAGCCTCCTTTGCAATCTCTCCTACCCTAGATGGCTTCCCAATCTTCTCTAAGGCCTTAAGTATGAGCTTGGTATCCTTATCCACTTCTAACTGATCGATCTTACTCTTCTTAGTGGTTTTGGCCTTAGCCTTCTTTGATGTCCTTTTTGAGGGGGATTTAGACCTACTACTCCTCCCTCTACAAGGCATTAGATCACCACTGCTAGGCTATCACATACAAAATTAATACTTTACCTTCATGCTTCACTAATCGGAAATATGTAATGGACATTTCTGGTTCATTCCTTTATTCAAATTTTTAACATATCCGAAAAGTAAATCCAATCTCCTTTCTTCGACAAACGTTGAATCATACCTATTAAATATATCTGCTCTCTAGACTTGGTGGTACCATGCCCAAGGTTATCGATTGGACCAATTTCCCCGATGTCCCAAATGGGTTCTCAAAGATAGATATTGCTGAAGTTAGGCGTGAATATGATTTTGAACTTCCTCCCTTAGTTGTCTATGTTGGTGTAGCAGAGGATAAAGATGGAAATGTAATCCCTATAGTTGCTGTAGTTGAAGAAGGAATTGGTAATGCGAAGATATACCTACTAGACAAGGAAACCGAGGGGAGGAAGGAAGAAATTATAGCTTCCCTGGCCTAAGCATCTTTTTCTTTTATCTGCCCTCGGATTGAGGGGTGACTGCCTTGGTTAGAACTATAGCTGTTTTAGGAGCAGGAACCATGGGCCATGGAATTGCCCAGGTAGCAGCTATGTCTGGTTATAATGTAATTATGAGGGATATTAAGCAAGAATTCTTAGATGCTGGGTTAGATAGGATAAAGAAGAGCCTATCTAAGTTCGTGAAGAAGGGCAAGATTACCCAAGATAAGATGGACGAGATCTTATCTAGGATTAAAACAACCATTGACTTAGAGGAAGCTGTTATGAATGCTGACTTTATCATAGAAGCCATTCCAGAAGTGTTTGATCTTAAGGCCGACACATTTAGAAAGGTCGATAAGATAGCCCCCTCTCATGCGATAATTGCAACCAATACTAGTAGTCTACCAATATCTGAGCTAGCTACCGTTACCTCTAGACCCGACAAGTTCATAGGGATGCATTTCTTCAATCCGCCTCAGATAATGAAGCTAGTGGAGGTTGTTAGGGGAGAAAAGACCTCTGACGAGACTGTAAGGATCACTAAGGAGCTCGCAATATCTATGGGAAAAGAACCTGTTGTAGTTGCCAAGGATGTTCCTGGGTTCATTGTCAATAGAATACTTGTTAGGTGGCTTAATGAAGCATGTCTCATATATGAGAGAGGAGAATTTGACAAAATAGTAATAGATAGTGCACTAAAGGGAAAGGTAGGGCTACCAATGGGCGCTTTCGAACTAGCGGACTTCATAGGATTAGATGTAATGAGGGATATAATAGATGCTCTAATACAAAGGGGCTTTAATCTAACCCCTTGCAAGAGTTGGAAGGAATTACCATCTAGCGGGAAGCTCGGGAGGAAAAGTG
>JAGGTZ010000215.1 GCA_021158805.1 Thermoproteota archaeon
CTAGATTTGGGGCCCCATATACTACCTGATGGAGCTGGCTTGAAGGTACTTCCTTTATCACTACCTCTCTGTCATCTAAGATCTCATTCGACACCCTTTCAATATCACTTAATACATTGGGGCTGATCTCAGCGCTATACTCAACATAAGCCTCCGGAGGGCCATGAAGGGCCCCTAAGGTATTCACATGAACCCCCAAAATTTCAGTAACGGCCCTGTCTATGACATGACCTGCCGTGTGTAGTCTCATTATGAGGTATCTTCTCTCCCAGTCCAGTTCTTGAATAACCTTATCTCCTTCTTTGGGAGGCCTTCCTTCCTCTATTTTACCATATAGCACGACTATATTCGAGTTCTCAAGTACCTTCTTAACCTCAAACCTGTAATCTTCATGATAAAGCCATCCCTTGTCGCTTGCCTGACCTCCGCTCAGTGGATGGAATAAGGAGGAATTTAGAACTAGGTAGTACCTCCTTCCCTTCTCCTTGACTACCCTAAGCACTTCAGCATCGGCCTTTCTCGCGTAAGAATTCTCTAAGTATATTTTCCGTGTTGGGGGTAAGCCCTTAACTATCTCGGATATGTTCATCGCACCCTCTACACTTTCTAAAGAGATAAAGTTGATCTAGGCAATTACCGTGGTACTGAAGGAACATTTAACTTGATCCCCTAATCCGTAAAGAAGCAATGGATGTAGTAAAGACGGAGCTGGTAGGAGGAGAGGGGATTATCTACCTAGCTACTAGAGTCTCAAGGAAGGTAGGGGGTCCTGAAGACATAATTAAGGAGCTTAATGATGAATCCCGTGTTAGGAGGCTCCTTGAAAACATAATTAAGGCTGGTCACCTCTCAGTTCTGGAGCATTCTCTCATTAGGATGTGGGTCAGGGGAGATTGGAACGAGATCACGAACAGCTTATTTCACTACAAATACGTGGAGGCCTCTCGTCTGGGAGATGAGGTAATAATTTCGATGAATCCTAGGACAGCCATAGAGATGGTAACGGATGGCTCAGTTAAGCCACTAGCTATCGAAGCTCTGAAGACCTTACCCCTCATCTCAGATATATTGGGTCTACAAGCTAATGGTGAGCCGAACTTAGAGGTCGAGTTTGAAAAGGTGAGTGAGAGTCCTCCGGTCTATGTATTTGTTAAATCGCCCTTCGAAGATCCTAAGCATGGTTTCTATGCCTTCTGGACGGAAATGAGTAGGGTAGCATCGCATCAATTCGTAAGGCATCGTAGGCTCTCCTTCACTCAGAGATCAGGTCGTTACACTAAACCAAGTGGGTTCGTATTTCCCAATTTAACGAGTGAAGCCCTAGAGATAATGAAAAAACAGGCCGAATCCAGCTATAGGACCTATATGAAACTCCTTGAAATGGGGATAAGGAAGGAGGATGCCAGATATATCTTGCCCGCAGCTCTAAAGACAGCCCTGTTTGTAAGCGGTAGGCAATCAGATTGGATACACTTCTTGGAATTGAGGACAGACGTACATGCCCAAGAGGAGATAAGGAACTTCGCCCTCAAAGTAGCTGAGGTAATGAAATGGAAAAGATAGCTCGGGTTCTCAGCCGCATATGAAGTCCTGAATACAAGAAAAATGAGATAAGGGTTAATAGAGGACTATCTTCTCCTTATCAACACAACTATTATGGCTAGTAATAGTATTCCGATGATGCCAGCCATGGCAATAATAGTGAGGTCAACTCCTCCCCCTTTAGGAGCCTCTGAAGTAGTAGAAGGCTGCTGAGTTATAGTGACGGTGGATGCAGTGCTAGGCTGCGATGTTGTCTGGGGTTGGCTTGTGGTAGTTGGTATAGTTACAGGTGGTGTCGTAAGAGTCGTGGTCCCTGGTTGCGTGGTCTGAGAGGTCGTTTCCGTGGTCTCCGTCTCGGTCGGCGTGAATGTGACGGGCTTGCCCTTAACTACTACTGTGAGATTCGCCTTACCATATTCAATGGTACTGGCGTCATAGCCTGGTGTTACCGGATAGAACTCAATTGTATAGGTACCTGGAGGTGTATTTGCCTTCGCCGTAATATTTACGTTGACGGAGAAGCCTGGTTTCTTAGAATAGCTTCCTATCTTAATATCAAAGGAGCCCCCTCCGAATATCTTATATCTCAGCTCTACTGGACCTGGGTACGTACCACTTTCAGATACTTGAATTGCAAAGGAAGAACCAGCCTCCAAGGTCAATTTATCGGTAGAAAGCGATAATATGGCTGTCGGTTTAGTGAACTCGACATAGAGATAGGGGGCATACCTAGGAACCCCTTCTGCTACAGCTCCCTCCTTACTAAAGAAATCTACGTAATAATTCCCTCCTCCTCTCTTAGGACATTCTCTGAGGATCTTATCGGTATCTACGCTAGGCCTTAGGACAAGCCCGCAGTCTTGTATCTGTCCCTCGTAAACTCTGACTACATAGTCCGTAACTATATATGAGACAGATTTCCCTTTAACGACCGTCTTTGATATAGTACCTTTATCCAAATAGTCAGGTTCGTTTGTACCGCCTTTAACCCTCCAGTTCTTATCTACCGTTCTCCTCGTCCAGCTGACATAATTCTCATCGTAACATTCCTGCAAAGCATAGACGAAAACACCTACATCCTCAGGCGGTGGGTCCATGACGAACAGATGCAGCTCTGCTCTATGAATCTCGCCACCAGGAGGAATTTTGCTTAGGTTAAACTTAAGCAATATCGTGGTTCGATTTATTACCTCGCATCGGTAGGCCAGATGAGAATATACATCAGTTCTCCTTATGCGGACTACTTCAACCCCTAATCTAAGTTCCTCCTCTAGGTATAGCCTTCTGCAACGGGAACAATCGGATGCCACGTAGAGATCACTATCAGGTGGTATCTTCAGCTCTCCTTTAGCTGGAGACGATGTAGTGAGATTAAAAGGAATCATAGACAGTCCAAGAAGGCATATAAGAAGACCTATCAGGATTCTATGAGTTTTTTCCAATAAATCACCCTCTTAAGATAAGATATAGGAATCTCATCTTATTAATAATAGTAATTGTTAGAAGGATATTACCGTAAATAAAAGATATCAGAACTGGAGCGACGATTATAGAGCTGCCTAATTGATAGATGATCCTCTTATCATAAGTCAAACATAGCTAGCTGTTCTTGTAGCTCGGATCAAGAAGTACTGCGCTACCTCAGATCTCCTGCCATAGTTAAAAACTAATACTTCTCTAAGAGGGTTGAATTGAGGTGTCCTAATGTCGTCTAGCGATGCTAAGCTGATATACAAAGGGAGGGTTGTCACTCTCTATTTAAGGAAGGTTAGAGGAAGGATTAAGGAGATAGTACATCACCCAGGCTCCGTCTCAATTCTACCAGTAGATGGGGAGTATATATACCTACTGAGGCAGTTTAGGTGGCCCTTGAACGGTTATATATGGGAAGTGCCTGCTGGCACGCTGGAGGAAGGAGAGAGTCCAGAGGAATGCGCAAGAAGGGAATTAAAGGAGGAAACAGGGCTAATAGCTGGAAAACTGGAGAAAATGTTTGAGGCATATCTAGTTCCAGGTTATGGTGATGAAAAAATGCATTTCTTCTATGCAACCGACTTAGAAAGAGGACATGCCAGTCCTGAACCCTCAGAGGTATTGGAAGTCCATAAAGTGAAATTTGATGATGCTTTAGAGATGATTAAAAGGGGGGAGATAATCGATACTAAAACAATAGCATCTATTCTCTGGTTTAGAACGATGAAGGAGGTGACGTCTTCATACTAGTATTGTTCAATCTAGGAATTCAGTAATTTTGTTTCTCCTCTTTTCCTCTAATATATTGAGA
>JAGGTZ010000129.1 GCA_021158805.1 Thermoproteota archaeon
CTCCACGCGAGTGAATCCAAGATATAACATCTTGTCGACGTGATCTTCCTTTGCCCAATCAGGTCTGGTCTCTAAGGTTAAGGCTACACATCTAACCTTAGAAAGTTCATTAATTCTATGAGCTTCCAGGAGATCCTCAGATCTAATTTCTTCATTCTCTAAGAAGCTATTCATTGCGTCAAATGCCCTCTTGATGAACCACTCTTGGTATTCGAAGGGCATAGCATTGAAAGTTCCGCCCATCACTATGAGCTCAACTTTAGATGGCTTATAGCCCGATTCTACGAAGTTCCTTAACCTGTCGATTACTTGGAGATAAGGGTCGTAGTTCAGCCTCCTGCCCCTCATAACAACGGGACTCCTATCTACATAGCTCTGAGGAGTGTCCACACCACCTGGGCAGTAGATACACCTGCCATGCGGGCAAGGGTGTGGTCTAGCGACGATAGAAACGACAGCAACGCCTGAGGAAACCCTAGCCCTCTTAACTTTTCTAAGCTTTTGCATCTCATGACTTATAAAAGAAGCCAACAAAAAGCCTTTCCATTCAGGCTACTCAATATGCTTTCTCTCTAAAGTTCTTCTCACCCTTTCTACGAGTTCCCTCTCAGCACTCAATTTTAATGACTCAAACTCGGTCAGTCTACCTATGTCATCCCTAAGCAATTTCCTTCTAGAGCTTATTTCCTTACTCATCCTCTCTGGGTTTGGCCCTCCCCTACCTCTGCTATTGATGGCCTCTTCGAAGCCCGGTAACTCCATATCTAAAGACTCAACTGCTTTCTTGAGATCCCATCCATTCTCCCTGAGGGCCTTAGCAAGCAGAGAGTGTGCCTCCCTGTAAGCAATTCCCCTCTCCTTCACCAACCTCTCGGCTACGTCTTGGGCCAATAATTGAATGTCCCTCACCTCTCTGAACTCAATATCATCTATTAGATCCGCCATGACCTTAATCGCGTTTATAATCTTTTCTAATGGTCCAAAGATATGATTATTTGCCTCTTGTAAATCTAAATTGTAGCCACTAGGGATCCCCTTGGTTATCGTTAGAAAGGAAGTTAAAGAACCTAGTATGTCGCCTGCTACAGCCCTAATTATCTCTAATGTCACAGGATTTCTCTTCTGGGGCATTATACTACTTGTGGACACATGTCTGTCAGGCAATCTCACTATTGAGAATTGAGAGGTAGACCAAACTATGAGGTCCTCGGCAACTCTGCTCAGCGCTACTGCTAGCGAGGCGATCGAGCCTAGTACCAATGAAGCGAAAGTCCTGCTTCCAGTTGCAAATATGGTATTTTCTTCAACTCCAGAGAACCCCAGAAGCTCGGCGAGTCTACCTCTATCTAATGGAACAGAGCTTCCAGCTACAGGACCAGATCCCAGCGGGGATAGATCAATAACCTCCCTTAGCAGGTACCACAGAGTGCGCCAATGGACCGATAATTCCCTCTCCACGTGTAAGAGGTAATGGGCTACAGTAGAAGGTTGAGCAGGCCGAAGATGCGTGAATGCTGGAATTAGAACGTTTAAATTCCTCTCAGCTTTTCCTAGGAGGGTACCCCTAAGTCTATTAATCTCCCACAAAAGCCTAATGATCTCTTTTCTAAGAGCAAGTCTTAGGGCAGTGGACACCTGATCGTTCCTGCTCTTACCATAAGCAAGCCAGCCAGCATGCTTCCCAGCCTTATCGAGGAGCCATGCTTCCAGAGCCTCATGTACGTCCTCAAACTCACCACTTAACACCTCGTCCTCCTTATCTAATGCTTCTACTAAGCACTTTAGGGCAGATCCAGCTTCCTCCGGTATGAGACCTTTCTCCCAAAGGTGAAAAAGATGAGCTAAGGCAGTAAGAACCACAGCACTGTATATCTTCCGGTCAAATTCGAGGGAGGAGGTGTACTCTCTTATCCAATCCGGCTGATCGCCAAAACCCGGCTTCCTATACAACTCTCCTCGCCGCCCTAGCCATAAGGGTGTGTAATCCCCATGTCTGGATGAATCCCCTTGCTTCCTCATCAGTTGGATACCATCCCTCGTCATATCCAGCTACTTCGACGCTGTAGGCAGCGTACCTCGATCTCCTGCCTACTACCGCGATACTTCCCTTGTACAGCTTCACCCTTACATCGCCGCTCACATACCTGTTCATGTCAGAGATCATCCTCTGCAAGCTTTCTCTAAGTGGATCTCCCCAAAGTCCTTCATACACCAAGTTAGTCCATTCCCTATCTGCTATTTCCTTGAATTGGAGCTCTCTTCTACTGAGGATGAATTTCTCTAAGTCCTTATGAGCCTTCAATATCACCATCGCTGCTGGGGCCTCATAGACTTCCCTACTCTTGAAGCCAATTATCCTACTCTCCATGTGATCGATCCTACCCACACCATGGTTGCCCGCCAACTTATTGAGTTTAACTATCAGATCAGATAAAGGCATTTCCTCACCATCCATAGCTACCGGTATGCCCTTTTCAAAGCTTAGTGTTATGTATTGAGGCTCATCTGGCGCTTTAATTGGATTAACTGTCCACTCAAAGGCATCCTCAGGGGGCTCTTCCCAAGGGTCCTCCAGAGGTCCACCCTCGATGCTCCTTCCCCACAAATTCTGATCTATACTATATTTACTGTGGCTTTCCGGGATTTTGAGCCCCCTAGACATGGCATATCTTAATTCCTGCTGTCTGGTCCAGCGCCATATTCTAGTAGGTGCTATGACCTTGAGATCTGGGTTTAAAGCCCTTACCGTGATATCGAACCTTACCTGATCGTTTCCCTTAGACGTACATCCGTGGGCTACTGCATCTGCTCCTTCCCTTTCAGCTATTTCTACAAGCTTAGCTGATATTAGTGGTCTAGATAAGGCGCTAGATATGGGATATTCCCCCTCATATAGAGCATTAGCTTGGATGGCTGGGGAAATATAATCCGATACGAATTCCTCTATGAGGTTCAACCCGTAATGTTTGGAGGCGCCAGACTCGTATGCCCTCCTTTCCACATCCTCTAAATCAATTCCCTGGCCTATCTCAGCTGTCATAGTTATGACTTCTATATCCTGCTCGATGAACCATTTTATGGCCACAGTAGTATCGAGACCACCAGAATAGGCGAGAACTACCTTAGAGACATCCTCGTTCAATTTAGGGATCTCCGGTAATGCACACTACTCACCTTAGAGGGGTGAGGTCCCCCGATGAATATAAAGATATCGTTGGCAATGAGAATATCTCACCTCGACACATAATGGAGGGTATGCCCCCTTAAACTTGGCACCTAATGTCGAATGCATAATTTCCTTTCGCAGAGACCATATCTCAGGATCTGGAGAAGTAGAACTGTTCTTATATGGCCTAACGGTCTTCCTCCCTATCTATTTCCCTCGCTTCGTCTATAGTAATAGGTCTTCCCTCCACTGTAGGTTCGGCCTTCAGGGCATAAAAAATGCCTGTAATGACCTTCAATAGGACAATCACAGCACCCAATAGGAGAAGACCCGCTAAGAGGACTGCAGCTATTATCCCCAGTAGCGCAATTATCAATGGAAGAAATGATATAGTGAGAGCAATCACAATGATCGAAACTAATACTAGGGCTAGAGATCCTAACCTCATATCTAACTTCTCCTCGGTAGGAATGGATATATAGCGGAGGCTAAAGCCGGTAAACTCATACTCTGCAATATAACCCTCCCAGGTCCTACGAGCTTAGCTAGAAAGATGCCCTCTCCACCAAGTAATATCGTCTTAAGACCACCAGCCCTTTCTACTTCATAACTTACTGTATCTTCGAAGGCCACTATATGGCCTGTATCTACCTTGAGGACCTGCCCATCCTTCAGGTTATACTCGATGAAGTCCCCAGCTCCAGTTATCCACATGGTACCTACTCCTTCGGCCCTCTGGAGGATGAACCCCTCGCCACCGAAGAAGCCAGCGGATAACCTCTTGGTAAGTGTTGCAGAAACATCAACACCCTCCTCGCATGCTATAAAGGCGCCCCTCTCTAATACGTAGTCCTTGGATCCATCTAGCTCTAATGCCATGATCTTCCCGGGATAGGAGCCCGAGAAGGCAACAATTCCAGGTCCTCCTATAGCCTCATATTCTACTAAGGCAAAGGTCTCTCCCGCTATCAGCCTATTTAAACCCTTTAATATGCCTCCCTTGGCCTTGGCCTCCATCCTAACATTGCCTGACATATGGTTAAGCGCGCCAGCTTGTGCGTAGATCCTTTCTCCAGGATTTATCTCGACGATAACCATCTGTAAGTTATCTCCGACGATCTTGTATCTCATATGTCATCCCATATCCGCAACTAGAATGAATACAGGATGAAATTTAAGCATCACCTCGGTAGGTCTTCATAACTTTGGCAAAAACAAG
>JAGGTZ010000183.1 GCA_021158805.1 Thermoproteota archaeon
CGTGGAGGGAAGGGCTGTCAGTAGCTGATGTCTACTATGTGAAAGGCAGCCAGGTCTCGAGGCATGCCCCTCCAGGGCTTTATCTCCCGAAGGGAAGTTTCTATATATCTGGAAAGAGGAGTTACCTGCGGGTTAAACTGGTTATCTGTGTGGGTTTCCAAAAGACCCCCGATGGTATTAAGTTGACAGCAGCTCCGCCAGGAGCACCAATGCTTTACTCCATATGTCTCAAACCTGGTCCTATGGGAAAGGAAGAGGCTGCTCGTAGGTTAAAAGATAGACTGGAGAAATGGTTGCGTGAAAACTTTAATAAACCAGAGGGGTTGGAAGTTTTGGAGGAGTCAGCGGAAATCGGTATAGATGAGTTAGTTAGGATCATGCCTCCAGGAAGGGTAGTTATTGTGGAGTGATGGTTATGTGGTCATTAATCCCCCCGGAAAAAGGTGAGGAGCCTAGGATAAGGCTAAGGGTATCTGAGATAATGAACCGTAACCTTATTACGGTTACTCCCGAGGATACCGTATTTAAGGCTGCGAAGTTAATGAGTGAGCATAATATAGGCTCAGTAGTAGTCATGAAAGGTGGCGAGCTGAAAGGGATAGTTACAGAGAGAGATCTTATCTCCCGTTATATAGCTAAGGAAGATGGAAGGAGACCTGAGGACGTAAAGGTCAGGGAGGTAATGACCGATAAACCTGTCACTATAAGAGATAATGTTGACATCGACGAAGCTGCTAGGCTCATGGTAGATCGAAACGTTAGGCGCTTAATTGTGGTTAACTCTGATGGGAAGGTTGTGGGCATAGTGTCTTCCCGGGACATATTGAAAGTGGCTCCTCACATATGGTTCATATTATCCGAGAAGCTTAGATTAGCCAAGTCTAAGCGAGGTTGGAGCTTAGTTTAGGGGGGCCCTATTTGAAGTCGAAGGTCAAGGACTATATGACCGATAGGGTAGTTACAGTCAGCCCGCAAGATACGATTGGTAGAGCAAGAAACCTAATGCTAGAGAGAAAGATAAGGCGTCTTGTTGTAGTTGATGAGGATAATAGGGTTGTGGGGATCATCACAGCAACCGACCTAGCCAAAGCCCTGGCTAAAAGAGGAGCCCCTTGGAGATGGAGAAATCCAGAGGACTCGCTAGTAGATAGGTTCATGACTAGAAACCCAGTCACCATAGGACCTGATGAGGATATATTTGAGGCGTCCAAGAGCATGGTGAAGATGAAGATAGGAGGGTTGCCGGTAACAAAGGAATCAAGGCTTATCGGGATACTGACTGAGACCGATATCACTAGATTCTTCGCAGAGAATGTCAGAGGGACGTATAAGGTTAGGGATCTGATGTCAGACAGATATACGGTTGTTTCACCCAATACTAGCTTAAAGAAGGTTGCTAAGTTGATAACCTCGGACAGGGGGGGTAGAGTGCTCATTGTGGGAGTGAGTGAAGATTACCTCGGTATAATAACTGAGGGAGACGTGGCTCTCTGGGAACCAAATCTAGCAAAGAGATATGTGCTAATACCATCTAGAACTGGTAGAATTAGCATTGATGTTAAGGTCAAAACTGCAAGGCACTTAATGAGGAGTATAGATGTGAGGTTAACGGCTGAGGAAGATGCGGCAAAAGCAGCTAGGATGATGATTGAATGGAACACTAGTGCCCTGCCCGTATTTGAAGGTAATGAGCTTATGGGCGTAATTGATAAAAAGGGAATAGTGAAGGGGGTTGCAAATGTCTCGTACTAAGCCTGTTTCTGAGCTAATGAGAACAGATCTAATTACCATTGAGAAGGGAGAAACAGTAGAGATCGCTCTAGATCTCATGGAAAGGAACGACATAAACCACTTAATTGTTACCTCGGATGGGAAGTTGGTCGGGGTCCTAAGCGTAAGGGATATTATGGAAGGCTTGGGGTCCTCCAGATTCCAGAGGGTGCCTGCAAGAAGAATTTATGTTAGTGCATTAATGATGGAGCCCCCAGTTACTATCCAAGAAACCTCGCTCATAAAGGAGGCAATTACTATACTGCTAGAGAATAACATTAGGTCTCTCCCGGTAATGAGAGGGGATTCCTTAGTAGGGATAGTTACCGAGACCGATTTAATAAGAGAACTTGAGTCGGAAGAATCCATCAAAGATCTTGTGAAGGTAGATCATCCTAAGATAATGCCGAATGAGAGAATAGTGCATGCTAGAAGCATAATGTTAGAAAGGGGAGCTAGAATGCTTCCTGTAGTTGAATCGAGTGGTTTAGTAGGGATAGTTACTGAAAGAAACCTGGCTAAAGCGTTCTTAGATGTAAGAGAGAACATAGATCCCGTATATATGGATAATGTAGTAAGGAGGATCGTAGTAGAGGATGTGATGATTGAAGCTCCTCGGAAGCTTGTAGGGTGTATCTCCATTAATGAAGCAAAACGAAATTTCATAGAAACCAAGCTTCCAGCACTTCCTGTCATTGAACCTCATGGGGAAAGATTAGTAGGTGTGCTAGAGAGAAGAAGTCTATTAAGGCTCTTTAGATGAGAGGATCTGCCAGCATCCCAAGGAGTCCAAAGAACATTGAGAGTTTCATATAATTGCTTATTTTCCTAGCATCTCTTTGACTTCTAACCTTGAGGGAGAGTATTGCTGCATAGAGTAGCAATGGGATTGAGATAATAATAGTGAGAGTCAGGTAGGGGATACCTACCATTCCCGTCAGGTAGGGGTAGATAGCCACAGCGCTAGACAGGATAGAGAACACCGAGGCTAAGACTCCAGCACCTCTTAAGCCGAGGAGTACGGCAACTGTATGGAGTCCATA
>JAGGTZ010000001.1 GCA_021158805.1 Thermoproteota archaeon
CTTCTTATCCAATTCCTCGTAAGCCTCATCACTCATAGCTAGGACAACTAGGATACCCTCAGGCATCACGGATACGATCTCCCTTATCATTTCAAAGAAGAAGAAAGACCATCTCTCGTCGGTATACATCATATTGTGAACATCATCCAACAGGAGGGCGGAGGGGGCTACTGAGTCTAAAGATCTTATAATCATACGGCCTGCTTCTGCCGGCGAAGTCTTGAGCTGTTGTAGCTCTTCATCGGTTAAACTCTCTGGCATTCCAAGTAATACCTTTTTTAGAGATTTAGTTATGCTCCTAGAGACACCGTAAGATGTAACCAATAGATCATCTATTATGTCAGGGCCTTCTACCACGGAGATTTCCTGATAAATAGACTCTAAGTCAGCTGTATTGTAGGAATAATTGAGTAAATGAAGTCTAAGGCTTCTTCCAGATCCAGGAGGGCCTGTAAGCGCTACGAAGGCAGAGGCAACACCCGACATCGCTTCTGCAGCGAGCGAGTCGAGGATATCATCAATCCACTGCTTGGAGAATATAGCAGTAGGGTCTTCTAGTTCTATTATTGATGATCTGAGAAAAGGGTTCCTGTAGAGGCCTAGTAACTGAGCATAGTTGCTTGGACTGGCAGTAGACACCTTTTACCATCTCCCAAGCTGATAAGCATCACCTCTTAAAAAAGGTAGAGCCACATCATAAAGATAGGTCAATAACTCTATCACCTTGGTTGACTAGCTTGTTCACATCTTAAGATAAACCTTTTTAACTCCCATGTGAAGGGTCCCCTTGAACGGTAGGTGATGTGACTTGCAGAAGTACAAGAAGATCGTTGAACACCTCCAGGATCTTATGCGAGATCCTGAGAACATAAAGAATATCGGCATAATAGCTCATGTCGATCATGGTAAGACCACTCTATCGGATAACCTACTATCCGCTGCAGGCATGATAAGCGACAAGATGGCAGGCGAAATGAGGGCGCTAGACTATCACGAGATAGAGCAAGCGAGAGGAATTACAATAAAGGCTGCTAACATCTCCCTATATTACCAGAGAGATGGTAAAGAGTACGCAATTAACCTAGTCGATACCCCAGGCCATATAGACTTCACAGGCCATGTTACTAGATCTCTAAGGGTTATAGACGGAGCGGTCGTGGTAGTGGATGCAGTAGAGGAGGTAATGGTTCAGACTGAAACAGTAACTAGACAGGCTCTGGAAGAGAGAGTGAGGCCCCTTCTCTTCATAAACAAAGTGGACCGTTTGATCAAGGAACTTAAGCTCTCTCCCCAAGAGATACAGCAGAAAATTCTCAGGATAATAAGGGAGTTCAATAACCTAATAGATGCATACGCAGAACCAGAATTCAAGGATAAGTGGAAGGTGCGATGGGATAACGATAGCGTTGCCTTTGGATCAGCTCTTCATGGATGGGGCTTAACGAATTCTATAGCTGTTAAGAAGGGGGTTAAATTCTCAGATATCATAGATGCATACGCAGAAGATCCTGATGGTCTAATTCTGAGGAGAGAACTTCCCGTACATGAAGCACTACTGGACATGGTTACCTTGCATGTACCTAGCCCAATAGAAGCTCAGTCTTACAGGGTTGACAGGCTTTGGAAGGACCAGCATGATGAGGAGATAGTAAAGGCCCTTAAGAGCTGCGACCCCAATGGCCCCTTGATAATGGGTATTAACGCAGTCAGAGTGGATCCGCATGCAGGAGTTGTGGTAACAGGAAGAGTATTCAGTGGTACCTTGAGAGAAGGAGAGGAGCTTTATCTTCTCAATGCTAGAAAGAAGCAGAAAGTCCAGCAAACTAGTATATACATGGGTCCATACAGGATAAGGATGGAAGAGATTCCGGCAGGTAATATAGCAGCTGTATTGGGTCTCACCTCTGCCAGCTCTGGAGAGACTGTAATAGTCCCAGAGATAAAAGAGAGAGTATCTCAGGGATTCGAGGCCATAAGATACGTTACTGAGCCTGTAGTAACGGTGGCAGTGGAGGCCAAGAACCCACAGGACTTGCCTAAACTCATAGATACGTTAAGGAAGCTAACGTTACAAGATCCAAACTTGGTGATGGTCCATAATCAGGAGACAGGAGAGATACTCCTCAAGGGCACAGGAGAGCTTCATCTAGAGATTTCGCTGTATGAGGTCAAGAAGGTCGGTCTTGAGTTCGAAGTGAGTGAACCAACGGTAGTCTATAGGGAGAGCGTCAAATCCAATAGCGAAGTAGTACTTGCTAAATCACCGAATAAGCTGAACAGGCTCTGGATAACCGCCGCTCCCTTAGATGAAAACGTCGTAAACCTGATAAGGGAGGGCAAGGTAAATGAGAGAATGGATAGTAGGAGCATTGCAAAGATCCTAAGGGAAGAAGGGGGCATGGAAACTGATGATGCTAGGAATGTCTGGAAGATAGACGAAGAAAACTATAACCTCTTCATAAACAGGACGGTGGGAGTACAAAGGCTGGATGAGGTCAGAGAGATCCTAAAGCAAGGCTTCATGTGGGTCATGAGAGAGGGTCCCTTAGCAGGAGAACCCGTCATGGGAGTAGCTATAAGATTAGTAAATGCAATGATACACGAAGATCCAGCACATAGAGGTCCTGCACAGCTTACCCCAGCTATAAGGAAGGCCATATTTGGGTCTATGCTTAGTGCCGATCCCGTGCTACTCGAGCCGATTTATGAGATACAGGTAACTACTCCCCCTGAACTCATAGGTTCAGTCATATCGCTGATATCTCAGAAGAGAGGGAAGGTCCTTGGCGTCGAGGAGAGAGGGAGAGTGAGCATAGTAAAGGGATATATCCCCGTTAGGGAGACACTAGGAGGCTTCAGCAATGAAATGAGGAGCATTACAAGTGGAAGAGCTTTCTGGCAGACTAAATTCTCTCACTGGGAACCCTTACCGAAGAACCTCATGGAACAAATTATACTAGAGATAAGGAGAAGGAAAGGCATGAAGGAGGAGATCCCGAAGGCAGAAGACTATATGGATACTCTGTGACTACTTCTACCTCTTCTTTTCATTCTTTAGACTTCTTTAGGAAGATAAATATCCTCTCGAAGGCTGTTATGTAGCTGAGTATGGTTATGACAAGTAAACCGAACCTGACATAGCCCAGTAGGCAGAAGATGGATGCTAAGATTATGCGCTCTGCTCTCCCGGTGAGACTATATTCCGTCCCTCCCACTCTGAGCGATTCCGCTTTGGCTCTTACATAACTCACAAGCATGGATGAGTGGATAGAGAAAGCAGCTAACAGCAAATCCTGGGAGTATAGGCCCATTCCTAGCATTAGGAGCCCATCTTCTATCCTATCGATGACAGAATCCATGAATGATCCGATAGGACCAGCTTTACCAGTTTTTCTGGCTACAGCACCATCTAGAGCATCAAAGAATCCAGCTATCATTATAAAAATTCCACCGTAGACACCTGACCTATTATAAAGTTCGTAAAAGGCTATGAAAGAGAATATAAGACCCAATAATGTTACACTGTTGGCAGAAAACCCTATTTTCACTAGGTAACTTGCCAGATGGTCTATTAGATTCGATGTGCTTTCCCTTAGCCTCTCTAGCATGCTTACACCTTTTTCCATCGGCAAGTAGAGCGATCTTTTTTATCTTTATCTGAGGGCTAATCCAGATGGCTGATCTAGTAGTCATACTTGTCGAGCCAGAGAGGTCTGATAATGTAGGAATGATCGCTAGGGCAATGAAGAACTTCGGTTTTCGCAGACTTAGAATAGTAAGTCCCATGTTTGAATCATTTGATAGGGCGTTGGCAGCGGCCATGCACGCTAAGGATATTTTAAAGGAGGCTAAAATATTTACTACATTAGAAGAGGCATCCAGGGGTATAGATACACTAATAGGGACTACAGCGAGGGTAAGCAGGTACTCAGTAGATAGAAGAGCCATCCCAATAAGGGAACTAGTATCTCAGCTGGTATGGGATGCTACATATGGGCTGGTAATGGGAAGGGAATCGGTAGGTCTCACTACGGAGGAACTGAGGTTTTGCGACATAGTAGCGACGATACCTTCTAGTGAAGAGTATCCAGCACTAAACCTAGCGAATGCTACATCAATCCTTCTGTATGAGTTCTTCTTAGCCTTTAAGTATTCAAATCGATTTAGTGAGAGACCCGTTCCCAAGGAAGTGAGGGCAATAATGCTTAAATATATAAGTGAGATCGTGAGAGAGTTAGATGTACCCGAGCATAAAAAGGAGATATCCATCTCCCTAATAAGGAGGATAATGGAGAGGTCCTTCCCCTGTGGCCTCTCAGGGGGTGAAGCCTCCTATCTAGTAGGGATTATAAAGGCAGTGAGGGATAGGTTGATAGGTGGTGGGTGAATATGTCCCTAAGACCAGCTAGGAACTATAGGGCAGTACAAAGACCCTACACTCGAAAAGAGTACATAAAGAGCATACCTTACAGCAAGATAACGAAGTTCGATCATGGGAATGTCCATGGCAAATTTGACTATGAAGTGAGGTTAGTGGCCAACTCAAGCTTTCAGGTCAGGAGTAATGCCCTAGAATCAGCTAGGATGACGATTCTAGCTCAGCTCAGGAAGAAATTACCCTCGGATGAGCATTACTTCTTCAAGATAGTACCCTATCCTCATCATATACTGAGGAAGCACGCAATGGCCGGAGTTCACAAAGCGGAGAGGCTCCAGAAAGGTATGAGGTTGGCATTTGGCAAACCAGATGGGAGAGCTGCTCAGCTAGGGAGAGGAGATACGATTCTCTTTGTAAGAGTCAACGAGGAGTACTTGGATGTGGCTAGGTACTGTGTAAAACTTGCTAAACTTAAGATACCTCATATGACGAAGGTGGAAGTGGTAAAACTGAATGGAGGCAAAGCTGAAGAGTAAGAAAGAAGTAGAAATCTTGTTAGAGCAGTTGGAGAGCATACCAAACCCAAAGCCGGAATTAGAGCAGCATACAACACCGGCAGATCTCGCAGCTGCCCTCGTAAATTGGGCGTGGTTGATGGGTGATATAGAGGGAAAGAAAATAGCTGATTTAGGCTGTGGTAACGGTATTTTAGCCCTAGCCTCTCTTCTCTATGGGGGGAGGGAAGCAGTTGGTATAGATATAGATAGCCTCGCCGTCATTACTGCATGGATAAATGCTGGGCTGCTTGGTTTAAGAGATAAGGTTAGGTTCTACGTAGGAGATGTCGAGGAATTCAGGGAGAGGGCTGATACGGTCGTCCAAAACCCTCCTTTTGGCGTGGTTAGGAGGCATGCAGATCTTAAGTTCTTGAAGAAGTCGCTAACAGTGGCAGAGGTAGTATATTCGATACATATGGCTGGGAACGCCGTATTTCTAGGGGACTTCGCCTCTAAACTCGGAGCAAGCCTTACTCATGTAGAAAGATGGCCTTTTCCCCTCAAGAGGGTTTTTCCCTATCATAGGAGGAGAGTGGTTATGATTCCTGTTGAAATCCTGAGATTTGAGGTGAGAAAGTAATGAAAGGTAGTAAGAGGGAAATTGTCGTCCCGGGCGAAAACCTAGGTGTTGTTGAGGAATATATCCCTGGGGAGGGAATAAGGGAGGAGGATGGGAACCTTTACTCAGTTTATTTGGGTTCCTTATTCGAAAAGGAGGTTAAACTCTCTGTCAGACCCCTTAAAAGGACGATTCTGCCCCTTAGGCCTGGTGAGATAGCCCTTGGAGAAATAAGGGGTGCTGACAGGCAGATATATCATATACACCTAACGGCCCTTATAAAACCTAGGAGGGCCATCCTATCACCCCCAGTCTCAGCTACCATGTCCAAGAGACCTCCAAACGTAGGAGCGAGGCCTAGTGATATAGTCCTCGTTAAGGTAAGTTCCGTTAAGAATGGTACGGTCGCGGTAACCATGGGTGGCCCACCAGAGCTAGGAGTACTATTATCTTTCTGTCCAGTGTGTGGGACCCCACTCAAGAAGGGGGTTGGCTATACCTTAGTATGCAGGAGTTGTGGAAAGGTATATTTAGACAGGAAGATCAGTAGTATGTATGGCTGGAATCCCTTTAAGGAAGGGCTGATAAGTTATGTCAAGAGGGAGAAGTAGTGTACTTGATAAGAGAAGCGTTGTCCTCTCACTCTCTCATGAGGAATTAGAGGAATTCCTTGAGTACTTAGAGAAGAGAATGGAAGGCAGGGATTATTCCTGCAAGTATCTAGCCGGATCTAGCCTAAAAATAACCTTGATAGGTACAAAAGAGGAGAACAGGGCTGCTGAGAGTATTGTAAGGAGATCCTATAGGAACTTTAAGATGATAAGGAACCCCGTGGGTGATCTTTACAGATATCCGTCAGAGTGGCTTATGGAACATGGCGGAGGTGTATCAATGAGCCTCCTAACCCTTTCGCTTAAGGGCGCTGGACTTACTGC
>JAGGTZ010000035.1 GCA_021158805.1 Thermoproteota archaeon
CCAGTAAGTCAAGCTCTGACAGGTCTTTATCAAGCTTGAGAATCGTTAGAGTAGATCTACCCATCAATAGGATGGCAATAGGAAGCAGATACGCCGCAATGGAGGGCTCAACAAGTAGCGTTAGAGCAGCCAAAATTAGTATGATACCATAAGCATAGGTAGCTGGGATCTGATGGAGCTTAATTCCATTAAGACCTATGGAATATACTGAAAAGAGTAAAGAGAAGGCGCTTATGGCCAAAACCACGATCCCTTTCGTGTCTGGTACTAGGAGTAGTACAGGCAGCAGAGGAATTATCATTACCAAGATCTCTTCAAGCGAAGGCCTACTTTCAGGACTCATCTCGGGCATTATGGCCCGATTTTTAATAAAGAATAGCTCCTGCAAATTGAACTGTTCGATGAGTAGGAAGGTGGCTCCCTAAGAAACTTCCTCCATTTGTTCTCATTTGCCAGAACTGCTCAGAGCTCCGCGTATGGGGAGGGGATTCGTCCGACAACTTCACCTCAACCTAGTTGTCTACTTGGTCGACAGGCACCGGAGTAAGGATGCAATTGGGTAGCATGCATTTGTACGTGATCAACACGGGCCTTACGTAGGCAGTAATTTATCTCCCGTCTGTGGTATAGAAAGTCGTTCTTGAGTTGTAGGTATTCGTAATAGAATACCATATGATCAAACCTTATAGTTTGGAAATAAAGGTTCTCCGGGATGAAAGCAGATATCATCCTAAGAGGAAAGATAGTAAATGTCTACACAGGAGAGATCTTGGAGGAGAGCGTAGCTATAAAAGGGGATAGGATTTATTGCATGGGAGAGAATTTACCAGGAGACATCTTAGAGTTCGATGGATATCTCCTCCCTGGTCTTATGGATGGGCATATACATATTGAGAGTAGTAAGCTAAGACCAGTAGAATTCGCAAAAGCAGTAGTTCCCAGAGGGACCACGTCCGTGTTTGCAGACCCACATGAAATAGTGAATGTAGCTGGGAAGTCTGGATTCGCCTTCATGATAGAGGATGCGTCGAAGGTCCCTCTGCGTTTCCACTTCCTAGTCCCTTCATGCGTCCCCGCCTCTCCTCTGGACGAATCGCCCTTTAATATAGGGCCTGATGATGTCGCAGATTTACTCGAGGTAGAAGATGTTGTGGGTCTTGCTGAGGTTATGGACTTCCCTGGTGTAGTCAGGGGCGATCCTAACATCTTATCAAAGATAAAGGAGGCCTTGAAAAGAGGGAAGCCCGTAGATGGGCATGCACCCCTCCTTACTGGGCAAGAGCTCTGCGAGTATATCTATAGAGGAGCAGAATCCGACCATGAGTGCACTAGAGTTGAGGAAGCCCTTGAGAAGCTCAGGAAGGGAATGTACGTCATGTTGAGGGAAGGGACTGCCTCTAAGGATCTATGGATTGTGTCAAAGCTGAATGTGGATAGAAGAAGGGTGCTCCTCGTCTCAGATGACAGGAGCGCTACAGATCTATTGAAGCTTGGTCACATAGACCACTTATTGAGGAGAGCCGTTGAGGAGGGTCTAGACCCTGTAGAGGCTGTCCAGATGGTCACCCTCAATGTAGCAGAGAGATTTGGCCTAAAAGACCTTGGGGGCATAGCTCCAGGAAAGAAAGCTGATCTGGTCATTGTTAGAGATCTAAAAAGATTCGAGGCCACCAAGGTATTTATAGACGGCGATGTGGTGGCCTCAAATGGTAAACCGCTATTCTCCGTCGAAACCGAGAACGTAGCTCTAGGAGTAGTAAAGCTTCCACCCTTAACCCCTGAGGATCTCTCAATTAGGGCGAGAGGTTCAAGTGCAAGGGTTAAGGTGATAGAGCTAACAGGATCTTTGCTAACGGAAGAGAGTGAAGAGTGGCTTCCAGTAACTAATGGCTTCATAAGAGCTAATCCAGAAGCTGATGTCCTTCAAATAGCGGTAATTGAGAGATATGGGAAGACTGGTAATCTGGGAAAGGGATTCGTGAGGGGCTTTGGCTTCGAGGGGGCTATAGCTTCCACGGTGGCCCATGATAGCCATAACCTGATAGTGGTAGGTAGTAATGCTAGAGATATGCTCTTAGCTTGCATCAAATTGCAGGAGGTTGGAGGGGGCCAAGTCATCGTTAGTAAAGGGAGAATCTTGGGGGTCCTTCCCTTACCAATAGGGGGCCTGATGTCAAATTCCCCGGTTAGAGAGGTATCTGAGAGAGAAACTGCCCTAATTAGGGCATATCGAGAGTTAGGTGGAAAGTTGGAGGATCCTTTCATTGCTCTCTCCTTCCTCGCCCTACCAGTAATCCCCAAGCTCAAGTTAACACCGAGAGGTTTAGTGGATGTACTCAAACAAGAGGTAATAAGCCCTGTGTTGGAGGTGTTGTAATGGAGATCGGTGTAGAGGTCCTTCCGGCACCAAAAGGCAGATTTTTGAGGAAAATCTCAGATCTCATCGGTAGAGTAGATTTCATCTCCATACCTGATTCCCCATTTGGGAAACCTGTGCCCTCCCCCCTAGCTCTGGCCATTATGCTCAGATTCCTTGGGGTTAAGGTCATTCCAAACTATAGGGTTGCAGATAGAAATGAGGTTGCCTTACTCTCTGAAATCATAGGCCTCGTTGAACTAGGGGTGGACAGAGTACTGATAGTAGGTGGAGATCCTTCCTCAATAGGAAGGCCTACGGGATTAGATTCAGTTAAGGCCATCTCCCTAATCAAGGAATGGGGAATCCCTGTAAAGGTAGGAGTAGTTACCTCCCTAAGGCCAAATGAGAGGCTGAGGATGAAATTAGAGGCAGGCGCAGACTTTGTTGTCACCCAGCCAATACAGAGGATTGAGGAGTTAGAAGAGGTAAAGTCTCTCATAGGAGATGTACCCCTTTACACGATGATATTGCTCGGATTGGGGGAATTAGACGAATCAGTCCTTAAAGCCATGGAAATAGATAGAGTCTTAGAAGTAGACTATTCGGAGTTGTTGAGGGATTTAAAGACATCTGGAATTGTGCAAGGCGTAATTATAAGTTCTCCGAAGAGGACATCTAGAATACTTAAGCTACTGGGTGGGTGAATGGAACTTAAACTAGGAGGTAGGCTGGGCGAGAACCCTCCCTTGCTTATTGGCAGCATCTTTTACAGGGGAGATAGGAGGGTCATAGATCATGAGAGAGGGTTGTTCGATGAGGAAAATGAGAGGGCACTAATTGAGGGAGACCTAGAGAAGGCAAGAGAATTCTGGCTACCCTATGCCTTAGATGTGATTATACAAAGCAAGGATGCCGCTAAGCCTTTCTTAAAGTTCGCATCCCAGTTCGACGTACCGATATTAGTTGATGGTATAGATTCAGAGGTCAGGGCGCATGCCTATAGGGTAGCTGGAGAGTTAGGAATCTCTGAGATGGTAATAGCCAATGCAATATACCCCGACAGCACTGATAAGGAGTTAAAGGAGATCAGAAACGCTGGTATAGATAAAGCTGTGTTAGTGGCTTTTGATCCAAGAGATGCCCTAGAGAGTATGAAACCAGAGGTCAAATTGGCTCTTCTTGAGGAGAAACTCCTTCCAAAGGCTGAACGTGCTGGTGTTAGTACCATGCTCGTTGATGTCGTAGTTTTAGATCCTGCCTCCCTCAGATCAGTAGCTGAGTCCATGTCCTTTCTTAGGGAAAAGGGGTATATCGTAGGATGTGCCCCGGCAAATGCGCTCTCTATCCTAAGCAAGAAGAGATATGGTCATGAAGCATATCCCATGCTTGTCGCAGCCCTCTCTTATCTGAGAATGAAAGGCGCTGATTTCTTGATATTTGGCCCAGTGGGAAGGTTGAGGGGTATCGCTAAGGGATTAGCACTACTTGAATCCTTCATGGGACTAGAAGTCGGGTTACCGAGGAGTAAGCTCAGAAAGCACCCATTTGTGGTATTAAAAGAGATTCAGAAAGTATTTTTAGGGGCATCGAGACGAGAAACAGGTTAATTCGTGCTAAGATGGGTAATTAAGCCCATGTTTGTTCGGCACGATCTCTAAGAAGTTGAGGCAGAGGTAGTAACGGAATAAAAAGGTGATTATGAATGGTTAAGATTTAGAGAATCTACGCAGCATCCAGAAGCTTTAGGGCTTCATTACCCAGTTTCTTACCTAGTTCTCTAGCTTTAGACAGTTCTTCTTCGGTGGGAGCTCCTTTGAAGTCGAGAACATCAACCACGGGTATTTTCAGGGAGTCTAACTTATCCTTGACTATTTTTGTAGCTCCTCCGCCCCACCCGAAGGATCCCAAAACAGCCGCAACCTTGTTTATTGGCTTATACTCCTCCAATAGGTTTAGGTATATCGTTACACCCAAGAAGGGCTTCCCATTATGCGTTGACGTAGCTATTAAGAGGGCCGCTGCATCTAGCGTCTCAGCTAGGAGATCATCGGGATCTGCTTCAGCGCTATCGACCATTACCGTTCCAAACCCTACTTCAGCAAGACCCTCGGCTGCAGCCTCAGCCATCCTCTCGGTGAGCCCGTACTGACTACCGACCACGATAAAGGCTTTCTTGCTAGGTCTCCATGAGGTCCACTTCTCATAGAGGTCAAATAAAGCCCCTAGATCTCTATGTAGGGCACCATGAGAGGGTGCTATTATCTTCGGCGATAGCTCTCTAGCACTTTTCACAGCCCTAGCTACCATGTTATAGTATGGCATAAGTATCGACGCGTAGTAGTCCATCAACTCAAAGACCTCAGGATCCTCATCATAAAATATCTTCTGACTAGCCCCATGAGACCCAAACAGATCGCAAGTGAAGAGTATACTATCTTCTACTAGGTATGTCATCATCGTATCGGGCCAGTGCACCATGGGAGCTGTGACGAATCTCAATGTCTTATTCCCAAGACTTATCTCGTCTCCGCTCTTGACCTCCTTTGCCCTATCTATAGGAAGACCGGCTAGTTTCTCGCCTATCATTAGGGCCTGCTTTGTTCCCAGTAGAGCGGCATCGGGGGCTGCCTCCATTAGATTAGCTAGTGTTCCAGAATGATCCGGCTCTGTGTGCTGTGCTATCACATATTTTATCTCCTTAGGATCCACTATGCTCCTTAGAGATTCCCAGAATGTCCCTGAGAACCTATGATCTACCCCATCTATGAGGGCGATGCCTTCTTCTCCCTCAACCACGTAAAAATTGTAGGGGGTACCATTCGGTATTGGCAAGAGTTTTTCGAATTTTTTGAAGG
>JAGGTZ010000137.1 GCA_021158805.1 Thermoproteota archaeon
TAAGGCTGGAGATTCTTCCACCATAAACGAAAATCGGAACCCTCTTAGCAACGGAGGTAGGTATCCTTCCTAACCAAGGGAGACCCACTTTATGTCCCTTGGATGGATGGACTACTATTAAGTACTGTCTCGCGGAGTCGAGGTCCAAGGCATATTCCCCAGCCACCTCTAGTATTAGCCTATCTGTTGCTGCAAACAGTTCTTCCTGGTTCCTTCCTTGAATTAGCACTGTGGAGTTTGGAGCAAATATCTTTATGCTGGTCTCGTTCGAGAGTGAGAATATGATAGTAACGTTCCCGACAGGAACTGTACCTAAAGGACCTACCAGGAAGCTAGATTCGTTTAGCTTGCCTCCAGAGAAGAAGGTTAAGGTCATTGTAACGGCATAGGACGAGAGGCCTATGCTACCTGATCCCTCCTTCATAGTCGTATTAATTGGATACGATACCGTTACTACCCAGCTTACCCCATCTTTGGGTCTCTTACTACTCTCAGGACTTAAGAAAAAGGAGTATGTGACTAGAGCTATTACAGCAAGCGATACTACAATTGCAACCAAGTACTTAGCCTCCAAAGGGGGTCCTCCTCCTTCCCCTCCTCCTAGGGCTACTCACTAGGGGTGATAACCTCTTAGACTCGCGCTTCCTAGCCCTAGACCTGTTATAGATCCTTATCGCTATGAGAGCTGCTATTATCAGGACTATGGCCGAGACCACATATATGAAGGTCTTAGAAACCACGATAGCCACCTTAATTATTAGCGAGTCGGAAAACTGGGGCATACTCCTTCCTATGGAGTCCTTGTATTCGTAGCCTATGCTCACGAAACTTCCCAGCTCAGTTGCGGGATAGAAGTTCGTAGCCTTTATCCTGAGGGGCATACTTAATGTGTCCCCTGACTTGAGCTTTTCAACCCTTATCAGAGTAGATCCATCTGGATTCGGTCTTAGCAAGACATCCTTCGGGACATATGTGAGGTTGTACGTGAGTCCCTCCCCCGAAGATATCTTAAGTTCCACATCGGTCGCATCCTCATTCCCAGTGTTTGATATCGCAATCACTAAGCTCTTCTCCTCATCCCACTCCAACCTGAGTGATGATGAGTTCGTTGAGAGGACGATGAAGGGTCTCAGAACTGTAACCTTCACCTCCTTACTCAGGTTATGCCTCTCACCCCTAGCATCGGTATATGTGATCAAGGTGGTTGATACCATCTGAGGGCCTGGGGGCGTATCCTTTGGCATTACTTGGTAGATGAGTGTGAGTTTAGCACCAGGTTCTAGGGGGGATGGGAAGGTATAGCTACCTAAACTATTAGTTGATGTTACTAACGCAGTTCCATTTCCCTCAAAGCTCGTAACGAGCTCAAAGCCTGCTGCCAACTTCTCTATTATGCTAACGTCATTTATTGGGAGATCTCCCAGATTTGCTAAGGTAAGCGTTATATTAATGGGTTTTCTGAGCTGAACCGTGGTGGGTTTCGCGATCTTGGACTCTAGAGATAGTTGTGGGTTCCTAAGTATGCGGAAGGTTAGCATTTTCGTGAATAGAGGTTTGCCGGAGTCCCCTTCCCTTATGAATAGTTTAACTGTAATATTCTTAGGTGAAGGAATCTTGTCTGGGGCTTTTATCTTCAGCGATATCTCCTTGGATTTCCCTCCTCCTAGTTTAAGCTCCTTTGGTGGTGTAGTTACAAGCTGCGCTGGAGAAGCGACCTCTAGGCCCATGAGTAGTTTTAGAGTGGAGGATATCCTGTTCTCTACCTTTATCTTCAGGGTTATGTCTGTCCCCTCTACAACTACAGGTGGCTCGTACTCGCCGTAACCACCTAGGAAGTAAGCTTGAGCGGATATGGAGGACACTCTAAGCCAATAGGAGAAGACTGAGACATATGGGTAGGTATAAGCGTATCTCAGCCATATGAAGGGGAGCTTACTAAATAGACCGTCTGGCTGTATAGATGAAGCTAGATCAACGATAAGGGGCTCCCAAGATGTGATGAATTTATCCGTTTCGAGGAAGCCGAGGGAGGATAGCTTAGCTAAGGCACCTATAGCTATTGCTGTGGTTATGTCATAAGTTCCGGATGAGTAGCTCTCCTTTACCTGAGCCTCCAGGTAGTTAACGACCCCTTTCATCAGATCCTCATCCACATCGAACCCTTGGAACATAGCCTCAGCTAATGCATTTGCCACCTCACTTGTCACCTGAATTGTCGAGATCTTCTCCTGCTGCCAGTATGCCATATCCTTGGATCTCTTAGCTGTGGCCTTTAGGTACGTTATGGCCTTCTCAATACTCTTGTCCAATCCTGTAGCCTTAGCACCCACTTCCCTTGCACTTAGGAGGGCGGAGAGGGCTAATGCCGTTATATCCGGTGTAGGTTCCTTGAGCTGAAAGATATCTGCTTCGGGTATCTTACCCCAGCCACCTCCTTCAGATTGTAGATCTATGACCTTAGATATCGAGGTGGCTAGGTTACCCAACCTATCGGAAGGAAGGGCACCGGTGGCTATAGCTCCAGCTATTGCCTTTATAGCTTGTGAGCTGAGGGAGATGTCAACTAGTTGTCCACTAACATCTGAACCCCATAATCCGCTGGATTTCGCCTTATCTATTAGCCAGCTTGTCATAGATGCTAGCCTCGACTTAGCAGCATCAACCTCCCGCCCATCGTATGTGACGAAGTTGCTGACCTGTAATGCCTCGGATAGAATGAGAGATGCGTATACATTCATCTCTAGATCCGGGATAGCCCCGAACGTGAAACCGCTCTTATCGACGTAGATAACGCCATTAACGAATCCATAGCTTCCCTGGTATATATCGCTTGGGGAATTGTACTCAGCTACGGATATGATGTTCTTCAGGGGGGCCTTAACTGCCTGCTCTATAACTTCGCGATATGTTTGGCCTTGAGAGGGCGGAACTACTATGAGCAACAATAGTATTAGTAGGGGCAACGA
>JAGGTZ010000132.1 GCA_021158805.1 Thermoproteota archaeon
CATTGATCATCAGCTTGTTACTGGGATTAGCCGGTACTGAGACCATGATAGTGACGCTGATGAACGCCATGCCTGTAGCCATAATATTAGCCGTTTTAAGTGATGTTTATGATTTTTACAGAGAAACCGTAGCTTCCCTTATCCTAATAACCTCGTTCTCAGCCCCTATCTATCTGAGCATCTGGCTAGCTGCTCTAACTCTCTTCTTCAGGTGATGGCATTAATCACCATGTCCGAGACCTATAAATTCCTCAATTGCTGACACGACCCTAGGATCCTCAGCGCCTAGCTTAGACATGGGATCTCCGTGGCCTCCCGGCAGGTAGACGACCTTTACGGGAATACCATGACCCTCTAGGAATCGCTTCATGCACTCAGCTTGATGGTTCACCTCCCCCTCCCCAGCAAACCTATCTAACAGCTTATCTCTCACGCCATTAATTAGCAGGGCAGGTACCCTAGAAGCGGGGGTTATGTCCTTATCGAAGGGCATCATCTCGCCCAAGGTTGTGTCGCAGGTCCTGATCACTCTGTCTTTCTTAGCCGCTATTGACGAACAATACCCCCCACTCAATCCTATGAAGCCGTTGAAGTACTTAGAGAGGTTGAGATCGCTGTCGGGGTAGTATATGAGCAAAGCTCCAGCGATGGCACCAGCTGAACTTCCAATATAGATGCCCTTACCTACTTTCACGTTCCTGTCCTCGAGATATTCAAAAGCGGCCTTAATACCCGCAGCTACATCCCTCACTGGAATAGGCCATTTGGAGCTTGGGTATACCCTATACTCAATGCTGGCGGCGGCAAATCTTCTCTTAAGGAAGAAGTCGACCATGGACATTGCACTTTTACCCGTAGCGCTCCCACCTACAAAGCCCCCACCGTGAACTACAACCGCCAGATTCACCCTCTTAGTTGATGGTAGGTAGATGTCCACGAAGTTCCTGTCATCATCACCGTACCAAATCCTGACCCTCGTAAGGTTTCCCTCATCGCTAATCTCCTCGCTATTTCCCCCTAAACTCCAACTCCAATATATTAGTAGGAGGCAAGTTAAAGCAGCGCATATCGCGACGAGGGCAATAACCCCTTCTTGGACAACCAATCACTATGAATTTTACGCTCCTTAACTAAATTAGGACTCGCGCGGGATGGAAATGGAACGATATTTTCCAATGATCCATTCCTAGCCTAATATGGGAACTGTAAGCGCTGGTCAGAGCGAGGAAGGCGGAAATATCGCTGCGGAAAGCACGGTTCATAGGCTTAGGGTAAATTGGATAGGCAGGGGAAAGACCTATCCTAAGGCGGGGAATTACCTGTATGAGAATGGATCTAAGGTATGCTTCAGGGTCACTTACGTGGGAAAGGGCTATATCTTCGATCACTGGGAAGCAAACGGGGAGATAATAACTGAGAGAAAGTTCTGCTTATTAATCGATAGGAACTATCAGGTAATTGCCTACTTCAGGGAAGTTGAAAGCCCAATGGAATACGTTAGCGGGTTTAAGAGCAGTTATCCTTGGTTCAAGAGGGTGGTGATAGTACCCATATAAACTTATCTAATGCTAGAGAGGAATTCACTGGCCTTCATCGCTACCTCTAAACTTATTTAGCAACTCCTCATCATATGTTAGCAAGTAGGAGTTAAGTCTGATGGCCAATGAGACGTAAAGAGAATCATACACCGTTATTCTCTCCTTAAAAGTGACTCTAACAGTCTCTTCTAGTATTCCATCATGATTTCCAGCTTAAGCAGTATTTCTAAGGCCTTAACAGCATTTATTACCATAGTCTAATGTTATGCCCTCTGCATATCTCATAAGAGGCTACCTCTATCAGTATTAGCTGGGGAGAGGCCCCTCAAGTCCATCAGAGGTCAGAAGCTATACCCCTTCTTGAACACCTCCCGATCCTCCCCATAGATCCTATTATAACATGAACAGGCTTCCAGTTCTAACCTCGCAATATTGATCCGGGTACGTCCTCCTAACGTAAGCCTTTGCCCTTCCTCCACTGCAGTGAGCTGGGCAGATATATCTGCTCATCCTCGCCAGGTTATCGAGAACTTCCCTCGAAGGACCATGATATCCACCGATGACCATGTATACATCTTCTATTCCGCTCACTTCCTTGGCCTTAGCTACTAGCTTATCTGCCCCAGGATGGGAGCATCCTACTACCACAATAAGCCCTTTCCCATCGATATAGAAGGAAAATGCCTGTTCCCGAATTCCCCAGAAACCAGATCTGATAGGTCCTGTAATCCAAGCGTTCTTCTCAACCTCTTCTGGTCCGTTTAAGGGAATAGGATTGAGTCCCCACTTCCTTAGGTGGTCAGTCCTACCTGGGGGGGTGTAGACCTTTAATTCAGGCTTTACTCTCCCGATATACTCAAATCCACCGTAGTGATCGCCATGATGATGGCTTAGGATCGAAAAATCCAGCTCCTCTAACTTAACTCCCAGGACTTTAGCGTTATGCTCTAGTACTCTCGGATCCGTGTCGGCATCGAACAAGGCCTTCCATGAGGTGGTCTCTATATATGCGCTCCAGCCCCACTTAGCCTTAAGCCCCTCCGCCGGCTCATTATCCACAAGTACTAGAATTCTTCCCCTCACAGCCCCATCTCTCACTACTTCAGGGAAAAATCTAACTGGACCGGTTAAACCATCCGAACATCCTTTCACATGTCCTAGCTATGGTTGCTGCAGTAAAAAGGGAAGAGGACTATTGTGTCAGCTTTCTCAATCTCTCCTCTATATACTCTAGCTCCCTCTTTAAGTAATCCCTCTGCCTCTCCAAGTACTCTTTCTCGGAAAGAGCTGGCCAGAACGGGAACCAAGGTGTCGTGTAGTACCCAGTCAGCATGGGGAAGACGAATAGCCACCAGTACCATCCCCTACCTCTTCCACCCCACCATAGCCATGGCCACCAGTAGTACCACCAGCTCATGGCTCCCCCGCCAATATAGACTTAGACTATCTTAAAAG
>JAGGTZ010000002.1 GCA_021158805.1 Thermoproteota archaeon
GGGCCATTCCGAGTAGAAACCATACTAAGGGAGCTGCTAGAAAGCTGACGGCATCCTGCACATTCTTTAAGTAAAGCTTAAGTTTACGGAAGAGATTGTCGGAAGATCTAATCTCCCACAACCTCTCTTCTATCCTACTCCAAGCCTCCTCCCTCTCAGGACTCTCTCGAGACTGAATATAAACGAGGATGAATAAGCTCCTAAGTAACAGGAAGAGGCCCAATAGAACCATTATCAGGCCCGATGAGGTAGCAACCAACCTTATATAGTCCCCTCTCCTCACCAAGGGGATTATCGTCTCTAAGAAGAGGGACGCAAGGAAGGCTATTACTAGCAATGCTAGGAAGAGTTTGATCAGCAATCCCCTTATCATCTTGGCACCTGATAACGCTTTATCACGAACTGAGCGCTTTTATATATTCCTTCTTGGAGATCCCTCAGCTTTAATCCCCAGCAGTTAGTTCTTGTCTTCTTGATCGTTTTCTTAAGCTAACATTTTTCCCAATAGCTCCTCAGCTTCTTTGGTCTTCACAATGTATAATGTCTCTCCATTCCAACGCCTCTATTGGCCTATTAGTAACTCTTCCTATGGTCAAATTGATCGATCTCTGCCTCTTGGATACTACTGAGAAAGGTTTAATGGTGGAAACTGCTCAAATGAATTATTAGATCCCTACCCCAAGGGCCGTCCTCGCGACCCAACCTACTAAGAAGGAGACCATTGCAACTCCTAAGCTTATGAGTAACATTTCTAGGGACATCCTCTTGGTAGACTGATCCTTGACAACGGCGACGAAGGAGGAGAACAGCCCGATTACTATGATAGCTACACCTAACATGGATAGAAGGGCTATATATGGATCGGGAAATATCAGGAAGGGTGCTATCATCAAGATCACCGTTATTATGTAAGCTATGCCCGTATAGAGGGCGCCCTTGGAGGGATCCCCTGTACCTTCCGACCTCCTAGAGAGATACTCCGAGGCAGCCATGGAAAGGCTTGCGGCTACACCCATAACTAGACCAGATATCCCTATGAGCTTGGCATCCTGTAATGCGAAGGTAAGGCCAGCTAAAGCACCGGTGAACTCTACAAGCGCATCGTTCAGCCCCAGCACCATAGATCCCACGTACTCCACCTTTCCTCCCTAACCAGCTGGATGAGCTTGTTCTCATGCTCCTCTTCCTCTTGAATTAGGGTTTCTGCCTCTGGTATCTCTTTCAAGATCTTCTGATATCCCTCTTGGGCTAGCTCCTCTCCTCTCTCCACGAGCTTAATGGCGAATGTAACACCGAAGATCCTCGCAATCATGGAGTAGAAGAGGATACTCTTCCTGTCTGGTCCAACAATCTTGACTTGACCCGTAACCCTTCAGAATGGAATAGTGTCTGAGCCCATCCATAGCTATTCTCTCTAGGACTTCCCTATTCTTTCCAGCCCTCCCTGCTAGGCTGAGATAGATATTATGTTCTGTGATCTCGTTCCTCTGGAATTCCAAGAGCAATCTCATAGTCTCAGGTCCGATTTCAGTCAAGATACCTCCTTCTCGGCAAGCTGGACAGAAAATTTAAGGTATTCCTGAGAATCCAAGGACCTTAAAATACCTCTCAAACTAGCTTCCCCAAGATGGGTCTACCGAAAGTTATTCCCAAAATCCCTTCTCCTCTAGGACCGGAATCAGCACCCCTGAGATCATCCCTACGTAACCCCTCACCTTCTCCAGTACTTCCCTAGCATAGCCTTCTGAGACGACTTCGGAAGCAGGTATCCCCTCCCTCTCGTAACCATACATCGCCGGTCCCCTTATAGCAGCTAGCTCGGAGATTAAAGATGATAATTCCGTAACACGGCTTCTTATAGCTTCAGGGAGCTTATCAGAAACTGAGAGGAGGACAGGACTTACGTCATGCGTCTTAGGGTATTCTATTGCTAAGGCCCTTAAGAGAGACTTCGCTGCCATTTCAAGCGATTCCTGGGATCTCCTCACGCATAGAGGATAATCCTCACGCCTAAATGCAGCTTCAGCCTCTTCCAAGCAAGAGAGAGAACGCCTAAGGTAATCAGCAGCCATTTGCAAGTTTATCAGATCTTCACCACCTCTCCTAGCTTAACATCTTGCTTTAGAATCCAGTACCACCCATCTCCCACCTTAACTTTCTTCGCTCCCATCTCCTCTAATCTCCTTTTAAGTTCCCTCAGAACCTTCCTCATAAATCCGTCTTCGTCGTATAAGATCAAGGAACCGTCTATCATATCAAGTAATATGGGAGGATGTCTCTTAATCTCCTCCTCAGTCATTATCAGTGGAGAGACTATCCTCGGGAATCCGATAGGAGGTTTAAATAGACTTGAAACGCTAGCCGAGAGTCTAAGCCTATCCACCTCTCTAGGAAGTTCTTTGAGAACTATTAACAGGTCTAAGTCGCTTCCCTCCTTTGCCTCTCCTCTGGCAAAGGAACCAAATACCACCACTGATACTAAGTCCTTTCCAAATCTTGCTGTTAGGGGGCTAA
>JAGGTZ010000066.1 GCA_021158805.1 Thermoproteota archaeon
CCGAGGGCATGCTGGGATCGCTAGCTACCTCAATCTAAAAAGTGTATCGGGGGCCCACCATAATCAATTTTTATAGAACCACGTAACCCATCCCTAGGTGAAACTCATTTGCCCGAAGACGAGGGGGAAAACCTCAGGGGTAAACTATTGGAGATAGTCGCCATAGTAATCAGCTACATCCTAGGAGTAGGCGTGAGGATACTGCCAGCTTTAAAGTATGGGGCCTATTTAACCGCTGATGACCCCCTCCTACACTATAGGATAACCGATTACCTGCTAAAGACCGGTCATCTACCGACATACGATCCCCTAGCATGGCATCCTTGGAGCTATAATCCAACGGAAGTACTACCCATCCTACACTACTATACAGGAGCTGCCATCTACAAACTAGTTTCACTGTTCGGATTCACCGACCTGTACACGGTTGTCGTATATATACCTGCGTTTTTCGCTCCTCTAGTGGTTATCCCACTCTACCTGACAGCAAGAGAGTTGTGGGGAAAATTAGCTGCGGCTGTCTCTTCAATATCGATATCCCTCTCATGGGCATACATTAACAGGTCGCTCGCCGGGTTCTACAGGCACGAGCAGTTCGCAATTCCGCTATTGATGACCTCCCTCTTCTTCACAGTGAAGGCCATGAGATCGGAGGAGGAGTGGAAGGTACTTGCCTATTCGGGACTGAGCGGTGTCTTCTTAGTTTACGCATCAGGCATATGGGCAGGCTTCAGGGCGCTTTACGATGGCTATCCCCTCATAATGTTCCTCTTACTCCTCCTTAACAGGTTAGATTGGAGAAAAGCTCTTGCCCTCGGATTACCCTCCCTCTACGTACTACTTGCATCTTTTGGGGCATTGAGCAACCTCGCGTTTAGGAAACTCTATATAAGCATGGAGAGCACCCTCGTATGGGCCGCGCTACTGGCGGCCTTTATCTATCTACTACTTCCTAAGATCGGCTTCATGGAGGAGAAGAGAAGGGTTATTTCCGTCTTAGCTGGTATAGCTCTTCTGGTAGTATTCTTTGCTTTCGGGATATACGAGCCCCTCACCGGAAGGCTTCTGAGGGTTCTCTTCCCCTCTGCTAAGCTGTGGAAGGGAAATGTCGTGGAGACTGTAGCTGAGCACGGATCTGGAGCTACTATAGAGACCCTAACTACCCTCCTTATCCCAGGTCTGTTAGGTCTCCTATTCCTCTTCTTCGAGAGATGGAGGAATGATGGCGAGTTTACCATAGGGATCTTGACCCTAGTGAGCCTCTACTTCTCCTTCAGCATGATCAGGCTCCCACCACTCACTGCCCCATTCATTGCCCTAGTTGCTGGATTCTTCGCGTATAGGCTTCAGCTATTCTCAGAGCCATATATGAAGAGAGTGAGATCCTTAGAAAGGGCAAGACGGAAAAGAGGACAGAAACTCCCCTTATCAAGGAAAATCAAGATCCTTAAGGTTCCGATAATCCTCTTCCTCGTATTTGTAATACTCCCTGTCGCCTTCCAGGGACACATAAGGAGGTATGCCATACCGGGAACATCTTCCTATGTGCTGAGCTTTGAAGAAGCTTTAAACTATGATCTAGGATTTAGAGAGGGATGGCGTGATGCTCTAAACTGGATGAAGGAGAACACTAAGCCAGACGATGTCATGATTTCTTGGTGGGACTACGGCTATTGGATGCAGACTGGAGCAGGGAAGATAACGATAGCGGATGGCTTGACCATAAACGAGACGCAAATAAGGCTAATAGCGAGGGCGTTCATAGGCCCCGAGGAGAGGATGTTAAATCTGACCAGCATGTTCAATGCCTCATATGTCGTAGTATCCGTGCCCGATGAGGTTGGCCAGTTCTCGGGTGGAGGGAAGTGGATAGCCATGGCTTGGATAGCTGGCGAGTTTGAGCATAGCCCCTATAGGCCAGACGAGAACAGGAAGTGGTTCACCCAAGATCTACCAAAGTTCTTCGTATACGACCAGACTACTGGGAGGTCCGTACCTACTGAATACACGATGAATACGACCTTGTATAAGATGGCCCTCTCCTCTATCGGGGGGACTAATCTCCAATATTTCGATTTAGTCCATGTGGGTAAGAACAAGGGATATGTGGAGGTGGCCATATTTAAGGTGAAGGGGTGAATCAAATGGGGCTACGAGACCCATTGTCCTACTTCGATAGGGAAGATGAGCTAGAGAGACCGGTTTTCTCCAAGCTTAAGGAGGAATTCCTATCGAACGCTGAGGAAGAGCACATCTCCTTACTGCCGAAGATGACATTCGCTATGATTAAACCAGACGCATTCGTGAGAGGATTAGCTCCTGAGGTTATAAGGAGGTTGAAAGAAGAAGGTTTAACTCCGGTGGCAATGCAGGTCACCGAGATGGACGAGGAACTCATAGACGAGCTTTACATGTTCGTTAAGCAAAAGTACTTCGAGTCGTGGTGGATCATGCCCAAGGTCTTCAGCCAAGCCCCTGTAATACCGATGATCTTAATAGGTGAGCCCGAAGGTTTTGAGCACCTGAGTGCCAAGCTGAGGGACATAATAGGTCCTACCACGCCAGACGCAGGAAAGCCCGGGAACCTTAGATATGATCTTAAGGGCACCAATAGAGTCCTTAATATAATACACGCAGCTGACGATCCAGCAGCAGCTATTAGGGAGGCTAGCGTCTTCTTTGATCTAGATGAAATATTAGATGCAATTTCCTCGGGAGAAGAGGCCATATATGATCCCAGGGAGATAGTCCCAGAGGAACCGATAGGCCTGCTGAGATGGAGAATATTCAACGAGGTGAAAGTTGAGGCCTTGGATTACATAGATACTAGGAGATCGGAGCTTCAAGAGCTTCTAGATAAGGAAGCTGAGGTAGTAGAGAAAGATCTACCCATAGACGAGGAGAGAATAGCATTAAGGGAAATAGAGGCGCAGCTCTCTGCAATTGCCTCATCTATAATAGAGGATATTGAAAGTGATCTAGTTAAG
>JAGGTZ010000227.1 GCA_021158805.1 Thermoproteota archaeon
CATCGGCTGCTATAGAAGTTCCGTATGGGGCAAGAATGCCTGATATCCGTGGTCTAGTAGTTAGGGTATTGGAGAAGGTGACCTTTATGTTAAGACCAACCAAGGATTCTAGTTCCTCCGGTGATAGATCACTTAGTAGCTTATATCCCAGAACTACCGCCTCTTCGTCAGAACTAGCGGGCCAGTCTCCATATTTGATCTTTATATCGGGGAATACGTCCTCTATATAGTTTATGTCTACTCCCATTATCAGGTAGGTCTTTGATTTCCCAAATGCCGTGATATTCACCACTAATCTTATCAGAGGCATTACAGTTTCCACTCCTTCCATACTCCCTATCTTATTGACATCTATGTCGTCAAACGTGACTTCCCTTGGCATGAGGTATATTAGCCTCATGCTGCTACCCTTGAAAATGTCCTTTATAGCTAGTCCATAGCCTGTGGCAAACGATATTACTGCTGTTAAGGTCAAGACCCCTAAGAATATCCCAAGTAGGGTGAGGGTAGCCCTTCTTTTCCTGCTCATCATAGCCTTAAAAGAGAAAAGGGCTATATCACGGAACCTCAACTTCTGACCTCCTACCGAATATTACCTTCCCAAGCACCAAACCAACTATTATACCAGCTATGGTCCAGACTATAGCTTGCTGTATCCCTATCTCAATACCTTCTTGCTTGGGCTGTGTTTTAGCTGCTGAAATTCCTTCCACAGATACCTCCCTCCTCGATTCTTTCCAGTTTTCTGGAGATGCCAGGTATTTCACCACTACCCTCAGCTTAGCAGATAGATTACTGCCATCAGCTTTGCATGAGATCGAGAAGCCAGTGCTCTCGCCATCGTCTAGTTCTCCCAAGTAGGTAGAAGATCCTGCACAAGGTCCAAGTTCTACGGTCACATTTATGTTATCAGCTGCCCTATTTCCGACATTAGCTAGAGTGCCCTTGATCCTCACTCTTCCACTACTGTAGACGGCCTCAAGCGAAGTTATCACCACCCTAGCCTCTTCTATTCTCCCAAAACCTACCTCTGTATTTAGTTGCTTTGTAACATCTTCATTATCTTCTTTCTCCGTATAGGTGAACTGTAGATTCAATAGGTATGACTTCGCATCCTCCGAGGGTAGGAGCCTGATTTTTAATGTTCGAGAATCTCCGATGCCTAAGTCCCCGAGATCAAAGAGGCTCGGACCTAGTACAGTAATATCCTTAGACGAAAGCTGTAGTTTTACTTTCCGCGCTATCTCGTCCCCGACATTCTTGATCGTTAGTGTCACCTCGTTAGATATGCCTGCATTGAGCATATATTTGTCTGAAAGAACTACGATGCTGGGTGAGGCCTCCTCTTCCTCATTCTTCTCTAGCAAGGGTACTGTGAAGACCTTAGATATACTCGATTCCCTTCCTCCCGACATGTAATAAACTACGATAGCCACTTTGTCAGAGTCTTGATCGACATTCTCATCCACATAAGCACCAATGTCATATCTTAGGATACCTCTAGTCGGTAATAGGGTACCCTGTTGTATTGATGGATTAAGTATTCGGATTATGGATGAGCTTAGCTGTATAGACGATATCTTGATATCTTCTATCCCGTTATTTCTTATCGAGAGGTGTAAAACCGTTGATTCTCCCTTAATGCACTTACCATAGAAATTAATCTCTAAGGAAGATTTACCTTTTACCTCTAAGCTGAAGCTAAATGTGTTATGCCCTCTTCCTACGACATCCCCATCTTCATCAAGTATCTCATAGCTGAGGTTCATGGAGAAGAGGTATCGATCCGGAGGAGTCTGTGTAGGTACCTCTACATTGAATAGTAGATAGAAGCCTTCTCCATCCTCAAATCGATCCTTGCCAAACTGGAGCCCTGGAATTATTCTCTCCTCCTGACCACCATTTGGGTTTTTCAGAGGCGAAGGGATCTTCAGAACTGCTTCTATTGGCCTTAAAGTATGGTTCTCCTCTACGTTCACTTTAAAGAAGGCAATGAGAGGAACTATACCATCTCCGGAGTGCACTGTAATAGCTTCGGTCTGAGTACCCCACCTATAATCTACCAAAGAAACCCCTCTCCGCGCCATGGCCAGTTGAGATGGGGTCAACAGCAAAAGACATAGGAAACTTAAGATTAGAACATCACGCCTTGACACTTGGTATCACCTCCCCCAAAATCTGACCATCCCTTATCTTCACAATTCTATCGGCCATTTCGGCCATTTTCTGATCATGAGTAACCATAACCACAGTCCTACCCTCTTCGGTTACTGATCTCAATATCCCAACTACCTGTAGACCGGAAGTCGTATCCAAGTTTCCAGTAGGTTCATCAGCTAGTATAACCGTAGGATTATTGGCAAGGGCCCTAGCTATTGCTACTCTTTGCTGCTCTCCACCTGATAGCTCTGCTGGCTTATGATCAGCCCTATCCTCCAATCCAACGGCTTCTAGGAGCTCCATTACTCTCCTCTTTCGGTTTCCCCTGTAACCTCCAATTGCTAAAGCTATTTCAATATTTTCAGCTGCTGTAAGCCAAGGAACTAGGTTAAACGTCTGAAATACGAAACCTATCGCTTTCCTCCTGAGCAGAGTTGCTTCCTTATCAGTTAGCCTCGATACATCCTTCCCGAATATCTTAACTGTACCTGATGTCGGCTTCGTGAGCAAGCCCAAGATGCTTAGTAAAGTAGTTTTACCGCTACCTGAAGGGCCCGTAACTGCTACAAATTCTCCCCTCCGTACTGTCAAGCTGATCCCTCTAAGGGCTTCAACGTACCTTCTTCTCCCTCCATATCTTTTTTTGACATTGAATAGCTCATAGACTAACTCAGTTCCCTGCATAAAGACACCTTGTCAAGGATTAGCTTTCAGGATTGGTTAATAAATATTACTTGCCCTCCTCTTGTAAACTCTTGTTTACAAGGGATCCGATCCATTTTTCTGCAGAGAAGACGTTAGGAAGTTTTTTCTTATTGTTAGCCTAATGCTCTGGGGGATTAGTACGATAGAGGGAAGGGTAAAAGATTTATATGATCTCATTAAGGACCCAGAAAATGCTATTTTAAGCGTTCTTAAGGATAAGAAGGATGTAGTAATTGGGATAAGTGGATTTGGGTCCGCTGGATATCCCAAGTTAATACCAGATGTTATAGCGGAGCTAGCTGACAAGGGCAAGATAGCTCCCAAGATTACCCTACTCACTGGAGCATCAGCATATCAAGTAGATCAGGTATTAGGAGAAAGGGGCCTTATAGTCAGAAGATATCCTTACCAATTCAGTCCTACGATGAGGAGATTGATAAATTCGGGAAAAGTGGAATTCCATGATGTTCACCTAGGAGAGTGGCCTCAATACGTTAGATCCGGTTTCGTGAGCAGTATAATTGGGAGCATAGATCTCGCTATCGTAGAGGCAGTTAAGGTCGATAGTGGAGGAATAGTACCATCTATGAGCGTGGGAGCCATAGATGCTTTCGTCTCTGAGGCCAGCAAGGTGATTATCGAGGTTAATCCAGATATTCCAGAGGAATTAGCGGG
>JAGGTZ010000100.1 GCA_021158805.1 Thermoproteota archaeon
GCTTGCTCGTCAAGCTTTCCCCAAGTTACGCCGAAACCACGTTATCCCTGATTAAAATAATGTTCGCTGGCTCTGGGCTCGCATTAACTATGGCCGGACTACTACTTCATCTAGGCATGGGTAAGTAATAGTAGCATGTATCATCGATTTCTGAGCTTCGAGAAAAATCGGTTATCTCATACTGAACGATCTCCTTCCCGTTCAACCGAATGGGAATTCGGGGCATCTTGGCCCAGCCCCTTCACGAGGAAACACTTGAGTTGTGGTTAGCCGGATCTCTTCAGGAGCCATCCCCACAGGGAGAGCACTTTAACTTTTTTCCCATCCTGCTCCTCCACCCCCTCCTCATCTAAGGTAATGACCTTCAAATTGCTGCACCCAAGGGCTTCTGAAGCCGCCACAAGTGCTGAGAGCTCCCTTCGCTTGACATCAGGATCCAGGGTCAGGGTTACCTGTATCAGCTCCCTCACCCTGCCTCCCTCCTTGACCACGAAATCCACTTCATTGCCCCGAGACTGCCAGTAGTAGATCTCCATTAGAGGGCTCCAGTAGTACCTTCTCCTTAAGAGTTCCAAAGCAACCAAGTTCTCTATCCTGAATCCTTCGTCCCTTACACCGTATAACGTTGGGAAGCCGTTATCAATCAAGTACAACTTTGGAATGGTTCTCATAGTTTCTACCTCGCTGGTTTCAAGCCTTCTAATAGGGAAGACGAATCCAACATCCTCCAAGTATGAGAAGTACTCGTAAACCTTGTTGACGCTTATTTTGACGCCTATTGATTGGAGCATTGTATATAACCTTCTAACTGATGATTTCCTTGCGAAGTTCCTGACCACAACTCTTATCAGAGCCCTCATTGCTCCTAGCTTTTCTATCCCGAACCTCTCAACTAGATCCCTGTAAATGACTAGGTCAAGGTATTCTTGGAGGGTCCTGAGCTTTAGGAACTCTTCGTATTCAACAAGCTCGGGAAAACCTCCATAACGTATGTACTCCTCTAGATATCCCCTTATTAGGCCCCTATCATCTTCTGTAACGACTTTTGGCAAGCTAAATCCCTTGAAAAGGAGGAACTCTCTAAAGGAGAGAGGGAAGAGCCTTTGAGTTAAGCTCCTACCCCTTAAAGTAGAGGCTATCTCATAGCTGAGCAGCTTTGAAGAGGAGCCAGTAACGAAGACATGGGCATTCCTCCTCTCGAGCAACCTCCTGACGAACCTCTCCCAACCCTCGACGACCTGGACCTCATCCAAGAAGAGGAACATCTCCTTGCTCCCCGGGTTCCTCCTGGCATATATCTCAACGAGGTAAGACAGGTCCTTGGAGGTGAGGCTCTCAAGTCTATTGTCCTCTAAGTTGATGTAGAGGAGTTCTTCAGGCCTCTTTCCTCTTCTCATCAACTCGCTCATAACTTGGTACAAGAGGTACGTTTTCCCAACTCTTCTAAGCCCTATAATAGCTACAGCTTTACCTCGAATGGGGGAAGGAGATACTTCCCTTCTCTTAAATCTTGGAACGCCCAACCTGAGGAACTCCTCTACAACTTCCTCGAGCGCCGACTTTATGCTCACATGTATGAGTATACTATGATACTTTAAATAAATATTTACAATTGAAGTGTGATATTTCTTCAGAAAGATAGCGAGCTTCAGCGCTTTAATCGGCCGGATGGTTTTATTGGCCTATATGCGTCTTTTCATATGTTGGGTCTACTTTTGCATTCTAAGATTAGCTCGAGGGAAACAGAGCATAGTTAGGACATAGCAGTGGCTAATGGAAAATAGGAGAAGCAACAGGAAGGTGAAAAACATCTTCTTGAGCATTATTCTCTACCTAATACAATCGATCATGTAAGATAGCAATGTGCCAGTACACGATTTCCATTATAAGGATCATTTCGCATTTAGTAGGGGGTACCATGTCAGGTAGGTGTAACTTCCTCCAATTTCTAGTGAGTAGAAGGAGTATAAGGAAGTTCAAGGATAAACCTGTACCCGACGATCTGATCCTTAGGATTTTAGATGCTGCCAGGTTCGCCCCTAGTGCCAAAAACTCTCAGCCTTGGGAATTTATAATTGTAAAGGACAGGATACTCAAGGAGAAGATCGGGAAAATTCATAAATGGGCCTCCCCGCTATTAGGAGCCCCTCTTGCCATAGTAGTCGCGTGTAACAGGGAGGCCTCCCCGACATCATATCTCGTTGATTGTGCTAATGCCACGATGTACATAATGCTAGCAGCTCACGCCCTTGGACTGGGAACTGTATGGATACAGAGCCTAAGGAACGTGGAGGAGATTCAGGAGCTCCTTAAGCTGCCCGAGAAATTGATACCAGTGGCTATATTAGCTGTAGGGTGGCCCGATGAGAGCCCAAGTCCGAAGAGAAGGAAAGAGCTTAAAGAGATCGTACACCTCGACAAGTATGGGAGATATTGGATGTCCACTTGATGACTTATGAGCCTAGAGATTAGCTAAAACTGGCGGTATTCCAAAAAGCAACTAGGGAATGGCCTCTATCGAGTTCTACGCGATCAGAGGAGAAGAACTTAGGTGTACACCAATGTAATATGGGAAATTAGGAGAGGGAACTTAGGGTTGTTATATAAGCTCTAGGTATCACATTAAACCTATAAGCTA
>JAGGTZ010000013.1 GCA_021158805.1 Thermoproteota archaeon
AACTCCTTGTAACGCCATACACCAAATTTCCTTGCTCTGAAAAGAGGCCAAGAAACTCCTAATGGCTTCTTCACTATTATAGGCTCTAATAAGCCCCCACATTTGGAACAAAGTATATTCCATGGATCTCCCTCCATGAAATATCCGCACTTAATACATTTCAGTTCATAGTTGGGAAGCATCTTACTCTCATATCATCCACAGTTATAACTTCTGCCTGCACCCTTAGCTGGGTGGTGGATTGGATCCCAAGGATCTTTTTGGTAAGGTCCTTTCTGCAATCGAAGACCATCATAGGTGGTTTAATTCATCTCTTCCTATGATAGCTAGTGAGAATGTAACAAGTCCGAGTGTTAGAAGGGCGTTAGTTAGCGATTTCGGGCATAGGTACGCGGAAGGATGGGTTGGGGAGAGGGTATATGCTGGTACTAAGTACATAGATTTGGTAGAATCCCTAGCGATGGATCTGATCAAAGATCTCTATAACGTGAAGTACGCTGATGTAAGACCTATTAGTGGTGTAGTGGCAAATCTCTCTATATATACAGCCTTCACCCAGCCCGGAGATACGATAATGGCCCTTCCCATTACAAAGGGAGGTCACATAAGTATGGGTCCCCTAAAAGGATCGAAGGGTCAGTTCATAGGCGGAACGGCCGGGGCGGTTAGAGGGCTTGATGTAAAATACATAGCCTTCGACGATGAGAACATGAATATAGACGTTGATAAGACGATCAGTAGGATGGAGAAGAACAAACCGAAGCTAATAATGCTGGGAGGTAGTGTGATACTATTCCCCCAGCCGGTTAAGGAGATAGTTGAAGCTGCCAAATCACTTGGGGCTTTAGTTAACTATGATGGCGCTCATGTTGCGGGCCTCATAGCTGGAGGGCAGTTCCAAGACCCGATGGCTGAGGGGTCTGATACCATGAGCTTCAGCACACATAAAACATTCTTCGGACCTCAGCATGGTGCGGTCATAACAAATGATGAGGAGAAATTCGAGCTGATAAAGAAGGCTAACTTTCCTGGACTCCTGAGCAATCACCACCTCAACGCTGTAGCAGCACTTGCAATAGCAGCTGCTGAAATGAAAGCCTTTGGTAAGGAGTATGCGAAGGCCGTAGTGGATAATGCCAAGGCACTCGCCCAGGCGCTCCATGACGAGGGCTTCAAAGTAGTTGCAGAGCACTTAGGTTTCACAGAAAGCCACCAGGTATTACTCGATGTGGATGAGATAGGAGGGGGATATAAGTGTGAGAAGTTGCTAGAGGAAGCTAACATAATAGTGAATAGGAACCTCCTGCCTTGGGATATCAAGAGGGGAAGGAGTTTCAAAGACCCAGGAGGTCTGAGATTAGGGGTCTCCGAACTGACTAGACTGGGAATGGGTAAGGATGAGATGAGACGGGTTGCAGAGCTATATAGGAAGGTCCTATTGGACAAGAAAGACCCCAAGGAGGTAGCTAGGGAGGTATCTGAATTTAGAAAGGGATTCCAAACCGTCAAATATGCATTTGAGGAGGGATTAGCATACGAGCATTGAATCCCTCATCAAAGATAGGAAAAGGGGATCGGCAGAGATATTTAGAGATGCCCTGAAGGCGCTGAAATACTCAAAGGATCCGTGTAGGGATGCTAACAGGATCCTCGAAGCACACCCCGAAATGGCTATCTTACGACACCTGAAGAGAGCAGCATGTTTAGGTAGCTTAGATAGGCTGGAGCATTTTTACCAGAATTCTAGAGAGCAGCTAGCTAGTACATGCTCTAAGCTCCTTGATGAGCTCTCTATCGAGAGGATATCCACGTTAAGTAGGAGTTCTGCTGTAATAGAATGCCTCAGGAGATCTAGCGTGTCGGAGATAATGATAAGCGAATCTAGGCCCGGGCTAGAAGGCCTGGAGACAGCAAAACTACTCTCCGCCGAGGGATTTAAGGTAACTCTCATTGTAGACGCACTACTCCCGTGGTTGTCTAGGAAATTGGGCTTCTGGGGAATAGTTGGTGCCGATATGGTTACTAAGACACACCTAATAAACAAGATAGGTACATTCCCACTGGCTCTAGCTGTCAAAACTATTGCTGTTCCTGGACTTTTGAAACTGTGTGAGTGTGAGTATGAGATAAGGGAAAGGCCTCCAGAGGAGGTGGCTGAGTTAAGAGGTGTAAACGTAGTCAACATATATTTCGACGAAACACCACTCAGTCATCTATACAAGCTAGTATTCGAAGGCTTCTATCTGGATCCTTCTGAGATAGAGAAAGCCTTCGAAAGGCTGAGGGTGCTGCTTGGTAATACTCCTCCTGCCTAAGCCTCAGTTAATAGAAGATAGAAACCTATAGGAGGAGAGCTAATCCCAAGAGTCCTAGTATAGCTACTAGGATCACAGAGATTATCCAAGCTATAACTGCTATCAGTATTGCCTTCCCCCAGCCGACATCGAACCAGCTCTTGAGGATCCATATCCAAGCTATTAGAGTAATTAGGTAGCCTAAGATTGGTATCCTTATCACGGAGAAAATGAAGCCCAGTACAGCATCGACTATAGCCCATACAAATGCCAGAGCTACGACTGAAGAGAATGGTTTCTCCTCCGTATCAGACAATACGATCTTCTGGGCTGCCCATAGGACAATGGCGCTGACGATTAGGCTCACTAAAAACCTCAGGATCTCCGTCAACATATCATATTCACCAAGGGTATGAAAGCCTATTTTCTATAAAATTTCCCCTTCAATTCTTCAACCTGTTTACCCACCTATCCCTTTCAGTATAAGCTCGATTTCCCTTTGGAACCTTCTCAGTGCGCTCATCTTGTCCTCCATGAATATGAGGTCACTTAAGCCCTCAAGTACTATGTTGTGAGCAAATGGGGTCGGTATCCTAACCTCACCAATATCTACTACCCTTATCTCTCCCCTGCGTATCTTGTCTATGACCTCTTCAGCTCGTTCTATATCCATATAGTCCTCCATTATCTCCCTGTAGGCTTCTTTGAGCAATGGGAAGTTATCTATCTTCTCTACTATCCTTAAAAGGCTCTGAGCACTGATCTGCTGCTTATTGACGCTTATCTCGTATCCCTTATAGTTCCTAAGTATCATTAGGCCCCTAGCAGCTACATGCCTAAACCTCCTCCTTAGAAGCTCTGTCTTTGATAAAGCGTCCCTTAAAATAGCCCTCAGGTCCAGACCCACTAGGTCCTCAATATTAACGGGCGGCTTAACTCCCCTCGGATAGATTATCGCAAATCCGGTATCCCTTACAGCAATTCCAAGGTTCCTTTTCACCTCTTTACCTGCAATATAGGCTAAGGCTCTAGAAAGAGCGTCATTTGTCCTCCTACCGAACAGGGAGTGTGTCACTTGATGGGTCCTACCTTCCTCGTCCACAAAGCTCTCCACTAATATGACTCTATGGGAGGGCATGTCCTCTAGAGAGACGCCTAGAGCCTTCAGGTAGAGATACTGCTCCCTTAAGTAGTTATAGATTGATAAAGCGGCGTTGCTATTAGCATTACTCATCTCCATAATCATCTTGACGAGTTCACTTCTACTGGCGCCTTCCTCAAGTAACCTGAATACCTCTTCCCTGAATTTACCTATCTCCAAAGCCAACTCGTAGCTCAAGGGTAGCATCTCGGAAAACCACGCCGGGACCGTAGGTTTTTGATCAAAGGCAGGCTTTACTTTCACTCTAAGTCCTCGTGCGGATACAAATTCGTAAACCCTACCTCCTAAAACGAATCTGTCGCCAGGCATCAGCCTTTCAAGGAAATCCTCTTCCAAATTACCCACATACTTTCCCTCGGTCGTGTATACCTTCGCTGCAACCTCGTCCGGGATCGTTCCGATGTTCGTAGCATAGATGACCCTAGCATATTTCCCCCTTCTCCCGAATGTCCCTTCCTCAGGGTCGTACCATATCTTTCCGTACACTTTTCTACTCTCTAGCTGCGTGTATTCCCCTGCAAGATATCTTAATACGGCCTCAAAGTCCTCCCATGGTAGGTCTCTATAGGGATATGCGGATGTGATCAACTTATACGCATCTTCCACCTTCCATTTCCTCTCTACAGCCATCCCAACTATGTGCTGAGCTAAGACATCTAACGGGTTCTTAGGTATGTGTACCTTGTCTAGTCTACCGCTTAGGGCTTCCCTAAGCATTACAGCGACTTCAAGCGCGTCGTCCCTATCCACTACAATGAATCTACCCTTACTGACGTCTTGAAGCCTATGACCAGCTCTTCCTATCCTCTGCAATGCCCTAGTAACCGACTTTGGGCTACCTATCTGTATGACCAAGTCTATATACCCAATATCTATTCCCAGCTCCAAACTAGTCGAACTCACGATGGCCTTCAATTCTCCCTCCTTAAGCCTCTCCTCCACTTCCCTTCTCACAAATCTAGAGAGGGAGCTGTGATGGGCAGCTATCCTTTGATCTATATCTTCTATACCATCTTTTAGGACCTCCTTAAGGTGGAAGACTACTCTTTCGGTACCACTTCTAGTATTTGTGAATATTAAGGTAGTTGTATGTTCCTTCACTAGCCTGGCTACAAGCTCATACATCTTAGCGGAAATCTCTTCGGAAGGCGTGTTTACGAGATCACTAACTGGGGAAAGCAGGGCTAGATCCAAAGCTTTAGCCCAATTAGTCTCTACAATGAGGCAATCTCGTGGTCTACCATCTTCATAACCTACTAGGAACTCAGCTACTTCATCTAGCGGGTTTATAGTGGCTGAAAGTCCTATTCTGACGAATTCCCTCTCCGTAAGCCATCTCAATCTCTCTAATGAGAGAGCTAGATGAGTACCTCTCTTATTCTCTACCAGACTATGTATCTCATCGACTATTACCCATCTGACCGTTCTAAGCTTCTCCCTAAACTTCGGCGCTGTTAATACAATTCCAAGGGTCTCAGGCG
>JAGGTZ010000218.1 GCA_021158805.1 Thermoproteota archaeon
TAACTGGGCACGCCTCCCTGCACCTGCCGCAGAGAAGGCATGCAAAAGAATGGAAGGTGGCTTGCTCCCTATCCTCGGTAATATACTCCCACATGACACCTATGCCCCCAGAGTATGCTGAGCTAAGACCTGCCCAATATCCCCCTACGATACCGAATAGGGGACACATGTACTGGCATGCTCCACATCTAAGGCAGTAGAGAGTTTCTTTTAAGATGGGATCCTTCGATGCTTTAATCCTCCCATTGTCTAGAAATATTACATGGAGTTCTCTAGGGCCTAGATCGGCCGTGTTACCTCTCTTATTTACGGGTCCGGTTATCAGGTTGACATATGATGTTACCTTATATCCGCCATATTTCGTTATTACTTCAACTACCTTCCAAGCATCGCTTAACGTTGGAACTATCTTCTCGAGTCCCACTACAGCTATGTGTTTCTCTGGAAGAGATGTGCAGAGCCTTATATTGGACTCATTCTCTATAAGGAATATCGCTCCAGCATCCGCAGCAAATACATTAGCACCACTTATACCTATGTGTGCACTGAAGTACTTGTCCCTAAGGAAACCTCTGACGAGCCTCACCATCCCTTCGATATCGTCTTTATCCACTTTCTCACCTAGAAAACGTTCTAGGAACTCAGCAACTTTTTCCCTAGTTATATGAATCGCTGGGGATACGAAATGCATCGGTTTTGGCCCTAGGAATTGCACTAAGAATTCTCCTAAGTCTGTCTCGTATACTTCATTCCCTCTCTCGATCAAGAACTCCCTCAATTTCAGTTCCTCGGTAGTCATACTCTTGGCTTTCGTTATGATTTTGCCGCTACCCACTATTTGGCCAATGATCTCCCTAGCCTCCTCAGCAGTTCTTGCGATATAGGGCTGGGCCCCATTTCTCTCCACACTTCTAACAGCTTGATCTAGGAGTTCCTCTATGTGATCTATAGAATGCTCCTTTATTCTCCTGACTTCGTCTGCGAGTTCTATTACATAAGGATATTCCTTCAAGAGCTTCTTTCTCTTTGCCCAATAGGAAGATATGGTCCTATCCAACCCTTTTCTCAGGACTGGATCCTTACTTGCATTAACGAGGAGCTTACCCACGCTAGAGAGATTTACCATTATATCACCCTACCACAATCTCAGCTATGTCGTAGACGTTGGTGCCCAATTTCTTAGCCTCTCTAACGAAGTTAACCAAGCATATTGGGCAGCTCACTACAACATTATTTACTCCAGTTTCCCTAAGCTCATTAATCCTCTTTTGGGTTATCATAGAGGCGAGCGTAGGCAAAAGGGATTCTATCGGTCCACCACAGCATCCTGTAAAGTTCCTAGAGAACTCAGGCTCCTTCACAGATATTCCAGCTTCTTCGAGCAGCTTCCTAGGTTGATCTATTACTTCATTCCATCTAGCTAGATAGCAGGGGTCATGCAGTACTATTTCTCTTAGGTCAGACATTTTCACCGGCTTATAGCCCCTCTCCAATAGTGCATCCATGTAATGAATTACCTCTATGTCCCAGTTATCTACTATCTCGGGTATAAGGTGTTTCAGGGCGTACATAGTATGTGGATCTACAACTATGACCCTCTTAGCTCCGGTTTCCCTGATCTTCTGAGCCACTCTCCTAGCGTGCCTTTCAAAGATCTCATCCATCCCAAGATCGTGATAAAGGACTCCGTTATATGGTTCCTCTCTCATATATGCGACCTCTATCCCTGCTTTCTTGAGAGCAATTACTATTCTGTGAAGAAGAGCATAGTATCTCTGCCTATCATCTTCAGATATTGTGATAGAGCCGAGAAGCATGGTTAAGTTCAGTCCTAATGATCCAACGGCACTCGCGAACCTCAAGGAGACCTTGGACACTACTTCTCCTAAGGACTCAAGTCTCTTGAGTAAATTAGAGAATAGCTCAATGTAGGGGATCATTTGATAGAGACAACCGGTGTAAAGCAAGGTCTCTCCCCGTTCTGGTAAGTTCAATTGTTTTGCCCATTCGCTACAGTAGGACTCGCTTACCCCTAGGGGATTCCATGTCCTTTCAGCGTTACTCTTCAGTATGGATTTGACAGCCCTTAGATCCATTCCAATCGAATGAACTCTCATTAGGTTCAATATCTACTTTACCGTCATGAGATATCAGCGCTTTTAGTATTGAGCAATTACCGCGTTTATGGATATTTCTCATAGTGTTTATCTGCTGGTTCACGAATCTATATTCTCCTATCTCCTTTAATTCAAATCAGAGTTAACTTCTCTAGTAGAGGATAAATCGGGAAAAGCCTATCCATAATTATGGAGTAACTCAATCTACTAAACCCCTATAATGTTAGGAAGCCAGACCATGAATTTCATTCTGGTAAATTAATTTCTAATACAACACATGTTAATGAAAATATGGTGAATTCCATGCCAGATGAGAGCAGTAGCCTCAAAATTGATGACTTACTTTCAGATCCAGAGAATGTTAAGAAACTAGAGGCTTTGCTGAAAGACTGGATTCTTTAAACTACATCCTAGAGAGATTAGAACTTTCCTATGTTCAGGAATGCTAGATAATCTGTTCGGCATCTCCTTCTCCATAATGGCCTTTGAGAGAGCGTTCATGAAGGAAGAGGCAATGAGGGGACTATCGGAGCTCCTTGGTAGGTTCACCTTCCTAATATCACCTACCTGCATGGAGGAGATCTCTAAAGCCTTGGATAAGGAGGAAAGACTTGGCCTAATAGGATTGCTGGGGAAGCTAAGGGATCCAGAAGTTCAGAGAGGGCTAGGAGTCGCTATGAATATATTGAAAGTGCTAGGAAAGTGCGCTGAGGAATGCGCAGTATGAGATAACTTCCCACAATCATATTTTTTCTTAGTAAACGACTTTAGAAGGAATTTTCATGTTAGCAGTAAGTTAATTGAAGTGGATTTCGGCATTCTATCGAATTCGTGAAACCAAGAGGCGAAGTGTCGAGCTAATTAAATATGATGTCCTCAATCAATGGAATTACCCATGGATTAGAGATCAATTGGGGAGGGAGATAAAAATGGAAGAGGAGTTACTAGTGGCTCCTTCCATAAATACCGATAAGCTGAGTTTCGGTCAGTATATGCCCCTTCATAGCTCCTAATAACTTACTTTTGGTAGATCCGGGCGGTAGATCTAGCTCAGTATCTA
>JAGGTZ010000161.1 GCA_021158805.1 Thermoproteota archaeon
GACTCAAGATACTACTTGAGAGGTATGAGATAAGGCAAGGAGTCCAATTAGAAATCGCCTCAGAAGTACCAATAGGAAGTGGGATGGCCTCGTCAGCCTCCGTAGCAGCAGCAATCTCTAAGTCCATTGATGGGCTCTTTGACCTAAACTTGACGAATAGAGAGCTACTTGAAGCTGTTTATGCCTTTGAGAGAATAATACATGGCAAAGCTAGCAAGACAGGCCCAGCTTGTGCTGTCTTCGGTGGGGTAATATGGATTGAGTGGAAGGATAACTCTATGGAGGCAACTAGCCTAGGTTACAGGGAGGTCCCTCTAGCTATGGCTTGCACCGGTAGCCCCAGCCCGACTAAAGAGATGATAGATAAAGTGCTCAGCTTCAAAGAGTCCTTTCCGGAAATACACTCCTTTATAGTAGATTCGATTAGGAATGTCGTGATCCTAGGAAAGGCTGCCATTGAAAAGGAAGATCTAAACGAATTGGGCAGACTCATGAACATAAATCAGGGCTTCCTTTACTCCTTGGGAGTAAGCAGCGAGGATATTGAGAGGATAGTGTGGACAGCGAGGAGGAAGGGGGCCATGGGTTCTAAGCTATCGGGTGCGGGTGGAGGGGGGTGCGTGGTATCGATTCATGAGGATCCAAGCTGGTTGGCAAGGGAGCTATTGACCGTATCTAAGACTGCTTTCCCAGCATCAGTTTCAATCGAAGGAGCTAGATTAGAGGGCATCACCTACAAATAGCCCTATAGAGTTTCCCCTAGATCTTTCAATTTCTTAAGCAGTCCTTTGGTCCTCTCATTGATGTGCTTGATGTCTTCTATTTTGTAATTGAGTTTTCCTGAGTCTACAACCTTTAGATAAGCATATCTCATCTCCTTATTGCAGATGGGGCATTTAGGTGGTCTTTCTCCCCTAGGAACATATTTGTATATGAGGTGCTCATCACATAGGTACAGGTCCTTGGCCCCTGATTTTATTCCCCTTTTAGCTATCGGTCTTCCCTCAATTTCGACTATATCCATTCCAAAGTCAATCGGCTTCGCACCAACTATGTAGCTCCCGACTCCAAAGGCATCAGCTCCAGCCTCTGAATATTCCTTCACCGTGTACTCATTTAGACCACCGGATACGAAGATCTTAACATGACTGTACCCTCTCATGTCCAACTCCCACCTAACCTCCTTAATTATCTGCGACATATTCCCCCTCCTAGAGGCAGGGGTGTCCAGTCTAACCCCGTAGAGCCTATCCTGAAGCGCCTCGGCTGCCATCAGTGCCTCGGTTTTCTCATCAAAGAATGTATCTACGAGAGCTACCCTAGGGACATCCTCAGGGAGTACTTCGTCGAATGCCTTCCAAGCCTTCACTTGATCTCCAAACAGTATTATCATCGCATGAGGCATTGTTCCTACGGGGTTCATACCTATTTCCCTCACGAGTATGCCGGAGGATCCATCTAATCCGCCTATTAGACTAGCTTTCTCCAGTGCTAGGCTTATGGCTGGATGATGGCGCCTAATCCCGAAGTTCACAACGGTCTTATCGCCAGCCGCAAACTTTACTCTGGCTGATACCGTAGCGACACCAGAGAGGCTACAGAGGAATCCAAGAATGGATGTTTCAAGGGCACCGAACTCAGAGTATGGACCTTCGATCCTCATGACAGGGACCCAAGGTCTTAAGAGGCTTCCATCGGGCAATGAGTAGACATCGACGTTCTTACCTTCAAGTAATCTGGCAACTTCCTCTATACCGGCCAGTATTCCCCAACCTATTTTGTTTGGGAGTGATCTAGCAGCCACCTCCATCACTACCTTTTTATCAGCGAGCCCCCTAGCTTTGAGGACCTCCATAGTCCTCATGAAATAGACGTCCGTTACCTTCCCTTCCTTGATTTCCTTTCCAGAAACTACGTAAAATTCTTCTTCCCTACCCATTCCTTGCACCAATAGATAACCCACGTAAAAAGTTAAAAAACTAAGATGGCGGCGGGGGTGGGATTCGAACCCACGACCTCCCGGTTAACAGCCGGGCGCTCTACCTGGCTAAGCTACCCCGCCCATCCTACGTTATTCAAGAGAGTATAAAAAAGTTAGCTATCAAGTTTAGTGGGCTGCTACATGTGCCGAATGGCGGCTTTTATTTCTCCATATCCTTTAAGAGGTTATGAGATTGATGACTTCCTAGATTCCGTCACTGAGATGGCAAGCAAGGGTAGAACCCTTAGAGATACTGGAATGGGCCATCCGCATGGATGGGGGATGGTTGCTTTCAGGGAAGGGAGGCTACTCCTGTATGTGAGGGAAACCTGCCCCATCTGGAGAAGAGGATTTTATGCTAGGTTTAGGGCCGACCTTGTTTTAGTACATGCAAGGGCCGCATCAGTTGGGGAAGTGAGTTTCGACAATACTCATCCAGTATCGGCCTACAAGTCAGGTAAAATTTGGTTCTTAGCTCATAACGGATCTATCAAAGGCATTAAGGAGGAAGGAATGCTGGGACAAACTGATACCGAGGCGCTCCTGATCAGGCTTCTCAGGCAGTCCCGAGATATCAGTATACAATCCGTATTAGGGGGTGTAAGGGCTATAAGGGAGGAATTTGGGGATAGGATTTCCTCTATGACGTTCCTTATGACTTCAGGAAACGAGATTTATGCACTTAAGGGTGCGAATGAGAAACAGGACTACTTTAACATATACCTGAGGAGGGGCAGGAACTATGTATTATCTTCTCAGCCCTTGAGCGATGATTCTTGGATAGAGCTGGTCAACTGGAGGCTCTACAGGTTCTACAGAGAGGAAGATAGAATAGTTGAGGAGTCCGTAGACATATAACTACTTCTCCCAGACCTCCTCCTTCACTACGATGGCCCCTACCGGACAAGAGACAGCGCATGCATGACATATGAAGCAATCTTGTTCGTAGTCTTCCCTGTAGTAGGCCTTTTTGTTCTCATCTAGATTCTAGATGTTAGAGGGGCACACATCAACGCATATTCCGCACCCAATACATTTCTCCTTGTTAACCTCTAGGATGACGTGGAAGTCAACTTGAACCACTGCTAGAGTGATCACCCAGCCATCCCACGTAAAAAATTGATAAAGGTAACCCTCGCATGGTCCATGTGGAGATAAGGATCTACGGCGGTATAGGTGAGATTGGGGGAAATAAGATAGTTGTCTCATCAAATGATGGGAAAGCCATCATTTTGGACTTTGGTAAGAGCTTTTCACGGGAAGATGCCTTCTTTCAGCATCCCTACATGCCTCCTTCCCTTCCTGAGGATTATTTCAAGACAGGCCTCCTTCCCCCTACCGAAGGGCCTGAGTGGAGGTTAGCGGACCGTGAGACGTTGGGCCTAATAATAAGCCACGCACATCTAGACCATTGGGGATACCTCCCTCTAGTTCACAGTGATACCAAGATATGGATGGGATCGGCTTCATACGACATAATCAAGGCCTATAGGGACCTAAGAAGTGACTTAAAGAGGTTAGATGAATTCCAAGTAAGGACATTTAGGACAGGTGATCAATTGAGCTTAGGGGAGTTCACCATACTGCCTATTCATGTGGATCACTCCATACCTGGAGCTTATGGTTTCATAGTTGAGTGTTGTGGCAGGAAACTCGTCTACACGGGAGACATAAGAATGCACGGACCTAAAGCTGAAATGACGATGGAGTTCATTGATAAAGCATCGTCTGAGGATATAGATCTCCTCATAATGGAGGCTACTAAGGTAGCTCCGGAGAATGACCCAGAATCTTCCTTAGTTAGGATCCTAGAAAATAGGATCTGGTATAGATGGGGAAAAGAGCCCCCGAAGAGAGTGCATTTTGAGGTTAAAACAGAGGAAGAGGTTAGAGAAAAGATGCTTTATGTCTTAGAGAGATCTTCATCCTTAGCTCTAGTTGAAATATCGACAGCTGATGTGGACAGGTTGAGAACAGCATTCAATGTGGCTAGAAGTCTGGGTAGGGAACCGATACTCGATGAGAGGACTGCCTTTCTTTCGCATAGGCTCGGTAGATCCGGTATTAAGGGACTCCCTCAAGTTGGTAGCTATAGGGTATGGAGGAGGAGAAGGGGTAAGGGTGGAATCGAGGTCAAATATGGGGTAAGAGAGCCAAAGGCCATAAAAGAATTTTTACTAGGCATCGAAGACAAGATGGGCCCTGAATCAGTAGTATGGGGTGATGCAAGGGCAGAAATACTTAAGGAGCCAGAATCCTATGTCGTTATCACGAATAACGCTACAAGATTCCTCTATGAGATTCCTCTAGGTATTAAGCCGCCCATAACCTTTATAATGAGCAGATCAGAGCCATTTAGTGAGGAATCGGCCCTCTCGTTGGATAGGCTACTTAACTGGCTAATGATGTACGATGTGAGGAGGTATTACAGGATACATGTTTCCGGTCACCTTTCTCCAGAACAGATAGGTGAGGTTATTGAAGCCATAAACCCGAGAAAGGTTATGCCTATTCACACAGAACACCCAGATCTGTTCGATGTTTACGTCCCCAGCAGGATGTCTAACTTGATTCATTTACCTAGATTAGGGGAGCCATTCCGCGTAGGTGATAATTAAAGGATAACATATCGGTGAATGTTGGGAGTTGATCGCTTGACGCGACGGACAAATCGGTTTCTCCTAGCTACTGTACCAAGGAAAGCCTGTAATGGGGCTTCATTAGATGACCTAGATCTTCTGGCATGCCTATCTCCAACTATTGAGGTTAGCCTGTGGGATGGTGGTTACAATGTATCCTAGGGAAGAGCTTGAAGGTAGGATCAAGAGATTGAGGAGATGGATGAGTAGAAGGGACATAGATCTATCTCTCCTGAAATGCCCGTCCAACATGCTCTACCTGTCAGGCAGTAAGGAAGCTCGCCTCCTAGCTGTACCCCTCGATGACGAACCATTCTTAGTTGCGAGGTATGCCTTTGGTGATGAGATAGTTAGGGAACAGACACCATTCCATGTTGAAGTGATAAAACCTCACTACGGAGTAAGTAGTAAGGAAGTATATGATCCTAAACCGTTAGATCCGGTAGCCGAAAGGCATGGGGACGCCAAGAGGATAGCGGTAGATTTCACATCCGAGGAAGATAATATTAAGTACCTCCGTAAGAAGTTTAGGAGGGGGAAGAAAGGCGCTGCTATCCTAGATGTGACCCCCCAGCTAGTTAGAATGAGGTCCGTTAAGAGTGAATATGAGATAAGCCTCATCAGGGAGAGTGCTGAAATTGCAATGGGAGCATTCGAGCAGTTGGAAATAGAAGTGGGAATGACTGAAAGGGAAATAGCAAATAGGCTCGATTTTAATATGAGAGAACTGGGAGCTGAAGGAACGAGTTTTCCGACAATAATCGCTATAGGAAGTCACTCCTTCAACGCCCATCACGTAGTTACCGATAGGAGGTTATCCGAGGATGATATACTCCTCATGGACTTCGGGGCTGTCTATAAGGGATACTGTAGTGATATGACCCGTACCTTCTACATAGGAAAGCCACCGAGTAAGTTCATAGAGCGATATGAAGTGGTTCTTAAGGCTCAATCGAGGGCTCTTGGATATATCAAAGATGGTTTAGCTATAGAGAAACCCGATATCGAGGCCAGGAAAGTCATAAAAGAAGCTGGGCTGCTTGATCATTACGTTCATGGCCTAGGACATGGCATAGGATTAGATGTCCATGAGTATCCCAGTCTGAGAGTAGGCAAGCCAGGGCATCTCGAACAAAACATGGTAGTATCGGATGAACCAGGAGTATATATCCGCGGATGGGGCGGAATAAGAATAGAAGATACCGTAGTTGTTGGCAAAAGTGGTGGCATCTCCCTGACAAATAAGATCTCTAAGGACCCCTTAGCGCTGAGGAGGTAGACTTGACCTGGACTACGACGGGAGAGGCTATCATTGCTCATGAAGGGGCTAGGAGGATAAGAGGGGGTCAGTTAAACATATATTTGAAGTGGTTGAAGGGCCTGAGAGGTCCCGTAGATAAAGGAGATCTAGTAGTTATAAAGGACGAGCAAGGAGATGTATTAGGTCTGGGATTCTATGAAGGAATAGGAGCAATAGCCCTAAGGATTTTATCTAGGGAGTTGGAAAATCCGAGAGAGCTAATTGTCAGGAGGGTTGAGAGCGCTCTCGCTATGAGGGAGAGATTAAAGCTAGGGAACTTCTTTAGATGGATTCATAGCGAGGCTGATAAGATACCTGGACTCATAGTTGATGTCTACGATGACATAGTAGTTATTTCCTCAACTTCCATAGGATTAGACAGGAGGATCTCCGACATAGCGGAGATCTTGAGAAGAAGGTACAGGCCATCCTCTATAGTCCTGAGAAATGACACTAGACCTAGAAAGGAGGTGGGGCTTCCTAGGGAGAGAAAGGTCCTACTAGGAGATAAGGTAAGTACTACCATAAGGGAGGGCGGGGCCCTTTTCAGGGTAGATGTATTAGAAGGCCAGAAGACTGGATTTTTCATCGATCAGAGACCCAATAGAATGGAGGTGGGAGACCTAGCCGGTCCAGGAGATTTAGTCCTCGACCTCTTCAGCTATACTGGTGGTTTTTCAATACATGCCTCTCTATCAGGTGCCCGTGCGATCGCTGTAGACGAATCGGACTATGCTATTAAAACCATGGAGGCGAATGCTGCTCTGAACTCCGTGGATGTGAGGGGTATCCAGTCTAGAGTTAAGGAGTTCCTAGAGAAGGAACGATCCACATACGACATAGTAATAGTAGATCCACCTGCCCTCGCTCCGTCTAGGGATATGCTAAGGAGAGCCATTAGGACATATACGGCTGTAAATACCGCTGCAATGAGAAGGGTTGCTCATGGTGGGATAATGTTTACCAGCAGTTGCAGCCAGTTCATCTCCGATGAAACCTTCATGAAGATACTTATCAGGGCATCAAAACTGGCTGGAAGAGAGTTAAAGTTCCTAGGTAAGAGGGGGGCTTCTCCCGATCATCCTACCGATCCGAATCATCCATGGACCAGCTATCTCAAGGGGTTTCTCATCCAAGTCTTGTAGGCTTTAGTCTGGTCTGTTTCCCCCCTTTAGGCGAGTACCTACGTCTATAAACGAGTTCCCCATTTTTGATATATGCATACAGGATGTCGCCCTGCCTCCATCCTAGCTCTTCGATTAGTCCCTTGGGTGCCGTCACCTGATAACTGGTGTATTCCTTCCCATCTCGCTCCCACCTTTTAACCCTCAGTTTGATATATGGCATAGGCTAACTTAGTTGGCATATTTTATGGGCATTACCCTGTCGGGAATCAACTTTACCTTCCCAGATAGTAGATCTCTCAGGGCATCTTTTAACTCTTTAGATTTAGTTAGGGCTATCTTAACGTTATTATTCACTAAGAACTCTGCTAGCTCTGGTTCTATATCTTTGCTTAGAACGAGGTCTACATCCAGGCCCATGAGGACATCGAGCAGATCTTCTTCCTTTAGCTTCCCTAGATTGAGGGAGAAAGCGTCCACTACCACACCTACCTCACTTAGCTCCAACACCATCAGGCCCTTCGCCAATGTAAAGCCCTGAGAGATCTTATTTGATTTCACATACTTATCATCGCTCTCTATCGGTACAACAAGTCTTGTCATTTAGATCCAACAACTTCAGCTCGCGCAACGATATAAAAGCTCCAAGCTATCTGTTTGATTGTGATATTTACCCCTTAATATGGTGGTCGGAGGATGATCCCTGCGGTTTTCAGGGGCTTATGCCCAAATTTGGATGAGCTAAGGACCCATACAAGAGAGCTCTGCCTGGAAGATGACATAGTTAGAGTAGATAGGGAATTTGATAGCTATGTAAGGTTCTTTGCATCATGCCTAGGTTCCCCTCCTTGGGAAATTCAGAAGATGTGGGCTAAGAGAGCTTTAGCAAGAAGGAGCTTCGCAGCCATAGCCCCAACTGGCGTTGGGAAGACAGCTTTTGGCCTCGTTACGAGCTACTATTTTGCTTATAGGCGATGGGGGAAATCTTACCTAATATTTCCCACTTCTCTCCTGGTAGACCAGGCTTATGAGACCCTTTCTAAATATACTAAATCTGCTGGTCACCCTCTAAGCATTCTTTATTATAGGAGTGGGATGAGCAATGCACGGAAGAACGAGTTCAAGGAAAAGCTGGTCAATGGCGATTTCGATGTTCTAATAACGACTTCCCAGTATTTAGCTAGGAACTATAACTTTTTACTCGATAATATTGAAACTTTCAGCTTTATATTCGTGGATGATGTTGATTCTTTTCTCAAAAACTCGAGGAATATAGATAGGGTCCTGATGCTGATGGGTCTCTCTGAGGGAGATATTAAGAAAGCGCTTTCAGGGGAGGAAGTAGCAAGACAAACAGATAGTGTTTTAATAGTCTCCACAGCAACAGGAAAACCAGGAGCAAGGACTTCTCTGTTCAGGAGATTATTGGGGTTCGATGTCGGAGTTCTCAGACAAGAGCTACTCAGAAATATCACTGATGTCTATACTAGAGATCTAGGCAAAGCCAAAGAGTTCATGAAAGAGATGGGGGGCGGGTTACTAGTATTCGTACCGAGACTTGAGCTTGCGGAGGATGTCATGAAGCTATTAGACTCTATTGGGCTCATTTCGGCTGTTATGTCCGGATATGATGAAAATACTATAGAGAAATTCAAAGAAGGTGAGCTAGATGCTCTAATAGGAGCTGCTAAACCATATGGAGTACTCATAAGGGGGGTTGACCTACCTCAGAGGATAAGATACGTATTCTTCTATGGTGTTCCAAGGTTTGAAATGACGATAAAGGATGTAGAGGAGATGAGCGATAACGCGGTGATTGCATTCTTCTCTACAATAGCTAAGGGACTGGACACCGAAGCTAGAAGGCTCGCCATCAAGCTGAGGAGAGGTAAATCA
>JAGGTZ010000005.1 GCA_021158805.1 Thermoproteota archaeon
TATTCAATCCTCGGGACATAGAGGTGTTAAAGAACGAAGTCCTAAGGATAAAAAGGCTACCAGATCTTCTTAAGAATTTAATGACGGAGTTAGATAATCTCCCTAGGGGTCTGAGGGTTCCATTATATGGAGTTACATTCGAGACGGAGGAGAAGCTCATAGAGAGTTTGATCCACGCTTTCAGGGTTGCAAGGCTATCTGAGGGCCTAGAAGTCTCAATTCAATCTCCTGCGGAGATAACAGATAGAGTGCTAGAATTATATCCTGAGTGGAGAAGTCGTACTATAAGAGCTCTCATGGAGAAAGGGATCCTCTCCATAGACGAGCTGGATTTTGTACCTGAGATCTGGAGAAGATGGTTCCTAAGTAACCTAGAGGAGGAAGGTATCGCCGTAATCGTAGATAATAGCATAATATTGAAGGCCCCTATATCGGAACTCTTCAAAAGGGTTGAAATGAAAATTGAAATGCTCAAAGATGAGTTAGAGTATCTGGGCGATCATGTAGCCGATATAGGCCTGGACCCCGAGTTAATTCGACTATTTGAGGAGGAATTTAAGAGAGCAGAGGAACTCTCCTCAGAGGGCATGATCAACGAGGCTTTGACTCTCCTCAAGGAACTGGATTCAAAGTTAAGTGATGCGCTAAGCAGGCAATATGTGACTAAAAAATCGTAAACACCTCTACCTGCCTTTCCGGAAAAATCTACACTTCTTGATAGGAGATGGCCAGCTATTACTCCTAAAATCTTAATATAGCGGGTGACACGAATTCGTGAATTCCTAGCAGTATTGATATGGCGATCACAGCAAATAGTATACTCAAGCTGTTCCCATGCCTGGTCCCATCGGTGACACTGCTGATGAAGATACCAAACGCGAATATTATTGCAACGGCGAAGACTATATAGACATCAAAGATCCACCCTTTCACATTTAGGAGGGATAGGAGTGTCATCAGGCCGGAGAGCCCGCTACTTGGGATCTCACTTACCTGCGCTATGCTGCCTGACATTTTAGCGCCTAAAAATGATAGGAAATCCACGAATAGCATGCCTAGAGAGAGGCTTGCCGCTAGTAGTATACTATAGATGGTCATAGTGGATCTGACCTTGTCATAGATAGAGGACATGAGCGAGACTACGGTCCTTATGTTCATTAATGCCTCAGAACCGTAAACTCCCCTCATCAGGTCATGTAACAGGTTCTTATACATTCTATAAGCGAAAATTCCATCGTAATCTTTTCTCTTGGGAACAACACCTACATTTATTAGGTTACCTATGCTGTACTTGAGTACCCCTGAGAACTCGCCATAGATATCGAGAGGCATTGAGGTCACAGCCTCTGTAAACGTATGGCCCATGCTTATTCTTCCGCTCAGATCTGCAAGGAATGTTGGGAGGTAAGCGTAGATATCTCTCCTCACCCTTATGTACTTCCTCTCAGAGTAATAGCCAACTAAGAAGAAAGATAATACAGCGAAGAGGAGGGAACGAGTACCAATGACGTAGTAAAGACTGACAGCAACTGCTATTGACACGGTAAGTTGCATGGCTAGGGTCTTTAAGCTTAACATAATGTTTTCAGGGTAATAAAGGAACCTATTCTCAGAGAAGAGGAGGATGAGAGCTATCATTATCCCGAGACCTAAATTCAAGAAGAGGCTCTCTGCTAGGCCCATTCCAGCTAAACCTCCTAGTAGGACTGTTAGAAGCGGAAGCATTATCACAACGGGCATTAATCCGCTCAGGAATGAGCTGACCAGCGAGTCGAACCTCTCTATGTCCCTTTCGCTTCCAATGATCTCCTGCTGAATGATCCTATTAAAGATCGTTTGAGAGTCTGTGCCAGTCACTAGCCCACCATATACCCCAGTTAAGAGCGTCTTAAAGCTCATTCCAAGCTTTTTCTCTTCTTGGAGAGTCCTGCTAATTGCCTCCTTTATATCCAAACCGGTAAAGTAGAAATACCCCATGATCTTCCTGAATACATAACTCCCCTCATACTCCTTCATCTTTGCAAGTCTATCGAAAATCGCTGTAACGTCAAAACCAGCGTTAGCTAGGATAAACCCATGAACAGCGAAGAGAATAGCCTCCCTGTTTATCAGATCATAATTCCTACCAGAAGAGAATATTCCAACGAGGAAAAGCATAGCTGATATGAGGACCATGATTAGAAGGACATAATATCCAGTGATTATGGCTAAAGCTATTAAAATAACAGCAGTGACTAGAATGTTCCTCAGAGCCCTTTTCAGCTTTCTCTCAGCACCATAAACTCCTCTAGCCTCTAATCTACGGGCCAATGCACTCAACAACTTCTATATCACCTGACTCAAGCCATATCAAAATTAGTTCATATTCCTTGGGATTTCCCTCGAGCTGACCTAAGTTAATAACCCTCATTTCTTTAGCTGGGAATACTACAGAGCTATTGAAAACGCTCTCATTGCCATAGAAGATGACTAGCCTGCCAGTGTAGTTAGATTCGCCGTAGTTATATATGTGAATCAAGGTTTCGTTGCTTGTGGCATTGGTGAAACAGTAGACTACTGTCAATGTCTTGCGTGTGGCATTGGTTGCGATAGAATTCATGTGAATTTCCGCTTCTTGGTAAAGCGACTGGGCCTTCATGAAGGTAATGGATACAATGGCTAGTGCTACTAGCACTATGCTTATCATTGCAACCTTAGATATAGTCTCTTCCATTCAAGACACCTAGGAGGACCATCCTAGACGAATGAACATTTTCCACTCTTACTACCGGGAAAAAGATATAAGCTAATGGTTCTCCTAGTAGGTAAGATTTCCATCAGGCGGTCTGTGAGTTTTTGTTCCCTCGTCTAGTAATGTCGAGCAAGTTAGATAAATATCGACTGTCTCAGTAAAATGGTAGGTGTATCAAAGCGTAAAAAGGTATAGGGGAGTTATGAAAACCGTCTTGTGCTGATAGCTTATGGGATGTCTACGGTTACCTTGGCAGTGCTCTTATCACTGAAGCTAGCTTCAATTACTAAAGCTTTTTCTCCGCTCGCGTAATCCGATATTACTCCTATAGTTACA
>JAGGTZ010000133.1 GCA_021158805.1 Thermoproteota archaeon
CAGAAGCGGTCATAAACCTACTATAAAAATGAGAAAAGGTCAGATTCCAAGATAGGCTTTCTTGACCTCTTCCATCCCTAGGAGCTTCTTTGCTTCACCATGAAGCGCTATTCTTCCAGTTTCCAAGATATAAGCCTCTACAACCTTTGGGTCCCTAGCTATCTCTTCTGGTTTCCCTTCGGCGAGCTTCGTCCCTCTATGAAGTACGAATACCCTATCGGATATAGTCATAACAGCCTTCATGACATGCTCAACCATGACTGTGGTGATCCCTTTCTCATCTACTAACCGCCTTACGAGCTCTACTACCTCCATCATCTCAGATGGGTTCAGTCCGGCTACTAACTCGTCTAATAGTAAAAGTCTAGGATCCGTGGAAAAAGCCCTAGCCAGCTCCATTAACTTTCTCTCCACGATGTTCAGGGACTTGGCTTCTACGTTAACTTTATCCTTGAGCCTCACGTATTCAAGCCACTCCATCGCAATTTCCTTAGCTTCACCCCTAGAGGGCACCTCTTCTCTCCCATACATGGCAGCAGACATTACATTTTCCACCACAGTTAGCCTTCCAAAGGGCTTTGGTATCTGGAAGGTCCTAGCTATTCCCATTTTCACTATCTTATGAGGTCTGAGTCCAGTAATGTCTTGGCCATTATAGTATACCCTACCTCCCTCAGGTCTGTAGTAACCTGTGATAACGTTGAACATAGTGGTTTTTCCAGATCCATTGGGACCTATAAGTCCTAACAGTTCCCCTTTCCTCACCGTTAGGGTGACGTTGTTTAGAGCGACAAGTCCTCCAAACCTCTTGGTTATGTTCTTAGCTTCCAGCACTTTTCTCCCCTCCCTTAAACAGCTTCCTCCTCAATAGTCCGTAGATCCCACCCGGCACCAGTACCACTACCACTAATAGTACTATACCATAGAGGATTAGGCTTAGCCTAGCTATCAAGCCACCGAATATCGAGTTGAGGTAAAGTGAGAGAGGTACCAATATCAGTGCGCCAATTAGGCCGCCGTATGGACTTCCCGCTCCACCAACCACATCTATGGCTGCGATCTGTGCGGAATACTCCAACCTCACTATTATATCCGGCCTTATGTAGTGGATCCATTGGGCATATACTGTGCCCCCATTCCCGTAAGGAACGCGCTTATGGCGGCTCCTACGACCTTCGTCCTGTAGACATTTATTCCGACGCCTTCTGCAGCCTCTTCATCTTCCCTCAAAGCCACCAATCCTATCCCGAACCTTGATGACTCGAACCACTTAAGGAAGAGAAGGCCACCTATCATCAAGCCTAGCATAAGGTAGTAATAGTGGGACTGTTCCTCGAAGAGCATGTACTCAGGTCCGCTTTTGGTTATAAGTATGCCTAAAGGTCCACCAGTCACATCCTTGAAGTAGAGGAGGAGCTTTACCAGCTCGGCAAAGGCTATAGTGCCTAACGCAAAGAACGGACCTTTCAACCTTAAGGAGACTACACCTACAACTGCGCCTGCTATTCCAGCTACAGCACCTGCAAGCCAGATCATTATCCATGGTGAGAGGCCGTAGCTTTCAAGCAGTATAGTCGAGGTATAAGCACCTATGCCCATGAACGCTGCGTGTCCCAATGAGAGCTGTCCTCCATATCCACCAATTACATCCCATCCGAAAGCCAGGAAGGCCCACAAGTAGGCTTGCATGACTGCTGAGACCATGAAGCCGTTTGCGAAGAAGGGGAAGATAATGGCTATAATGAGTAATACCGCAATGAAGACCCATTTCACATAGCGATTCATTTCAAACCCTCCTCATAGCTCTTCCGAAGAGACCCTGTGGCCTGAGGAGGAGTATTACTAGGAATACGACGTAGACAAGTATCTGTCTGAAGGCATTGGTGAAGAATATGGTACCTAAGCCCTCTGTCACACCTATTATTATACCGGCGAATATGACCCCCGTATATGGTACCTAAGCCCGCCGTTATCACTACAACATACGAAGCTATGTCCCATACATACCCTGCTAATGGTCTTATGTTCGGGTAGAAAGTTGCAACTAGAACACCAGCCATTCCAGCAAGGGCTACGCCTAGCCCGAAGGTCATTAGCCTTATCCTAGGTACGTTGATCCCAACTACTCTAGCGCCCGTTGGATTCTGAGAGACCGCCTTATGGCCTTTCCAATACTAACTCTCTTCAAGAACTGGTCTACGATGACTATTGAGACTATCGATACAATGAAGGCTATAACTTCTGCTAAACTCGTCCTAATACCGAAAAGCTCAATGAATGTGCTCTTATAAACATTCTGAAATGACCTAGGATTTGGAGACCAAAGGATAAGGGCTACACTCTCCAGTATAACTGAGATCCCTAGCGTCGTCAGTAGGGTTGCTTCATGGCCTCCCGGCTTCTCTACAACCGGTTCTATAGCTATGACGTGGATCCCCATACCTAAGGCTCCGAGTAGTAGGAAGGCGACTACTGCAGCAAAATAGGGGTCTACGCCGAGGAGGGTAACCATCCAGTATGCTGTATACATACTGACCATCAATAGGTCGCCATGAGCCCAGTTCACTGCCTTCATTACTCCCCATATAAGGGACAGCCCTAGGGCAGTTAGCGCGTAAACACCTCCGAGAATTGCGTAAGATGCTAGAAGTTGTGCGTATACACTAAATTCTATCATATAGAGCACCTCAGGAGAGAAAAAGTGAGAGGATTGAGATCAGCCCCCATCCAGGGGCTGGGAATACTGCCTTCACTGGAGCGAACTCTATTGGCCATACAATCCTGAACTTTCCTTCTAGTATCTGAGCCATTGCCAGAGTAGCCTTGGAGTTCTGGTGACCCGGTACTGCGAAGTCAACTCCCCAAGGCATGAGCGGAAGTTCACCAGCGGGTATCTTTATAGTCTCTAGAGCATCTCTGACCGCATCCCTGAAGGCCTTCAGGTCATTAGGATCAGCACCAGCATCTAATGCTTTCTGAATTGCCTTAGCCAGTACATAGGTCCCTGTATAGTTCAAGGCGCTGCTTCCAACCATGCTCCTCCCATACATCTTCTCGAAGTCATCATTTATCCAAGTCCACTTGGCTAGAGCCTTAGACCTTAGGAGGTCGGGTTGCCACTCTGTGTCCGTGAAGACATAATTGGAATCAGCTCCAAGCTGCTCGATGAACTCGTACCTAGCCTGACCTCCGGCTCCGGTACCAATGTAGGCCTTTGGATACCAGTTCAGCTTCTTCATTGTCTGGACGAAGAGTACCGCATCCTTTAGATAGGCAACGTGGAAGACGATGTCAGGGTTCTCAGCCTTGAGCTTGGCTACCATGTCATCCATGCTAGTTACCTCCGCAGCTGGATAGCTCTCATCATGCACAACTTTTGCGCCTGGGAAGAATTTGCTCAGGAACTTCTTCATACCCTCAGTAGTAGTGACTCCGAAATCGCTGTTCTCATAGATGAAAGCTACTGACTTTACTTCGATCCCGTTGGCCTTTGCTATATCCGACATGGCCCAGAGGGCGTCGTATGCATACTTGCTAGCATTAGCACAGGTCCTGAAGACGTATTTCCATCCCTGAGCAGTTATCTTATCTGATATAGCTTCGGGATCCACATAGGGTAGGTGGGGCCTTTCTGACTCTGCAGCAGACGGATATGTAACGAAGGAGTTATAAGCACCTATTACAGCAGCTACACCCTCCTGCTCAAGCCTCCTTAGCTCAGTCACCCCAACATCCTGCTTGGTCTGAGTATCAGCAATTATGAGCTTTATCTTGAACTTTATATCGGGATATTTGCTCTGATTTATATGCATAGCTGCTAGCTTAATACCTCTCAGGCCCTCTTGGCCCATGAACGCTGATCCTCCAGGGAGGGGGAGTAAGACACCAACCTTGACTACAACCTCCTTGGCAGGGGCTATTATGGTAGGCGGCGCGGTCGTTGTTGGAGCACCTACCGTTTTTGTTACGGTAACTGTTTTCTGGACGGTCTGCGTAATGGTGACAGTACTAACCTGTCCCGGGGCCGGCGGCGAAGTATCCAACCACTAACCCTATGATAAGAAGGATAATAGCCACAACCCGTGCCTTAGTATCCATATCCATAGGGACACTCGTAATACTGTAGTATTCTACAGGAATATATAAAATATATAAGTCTCGCAATTTAGCGAATCCTATAGGGTTTAATTTTAGTTGAAATCTAAGGAAATTCCCTACAAGAAAGAAGGTAAACTCTAAATCCATAGGATAAATTTTTCAGATAAACAGGTGTTTATGTTCATTATATCCCGGTAAGGTCCCTGAAAAATTAACATCAAGTAATGTTAATAAATTGTAATTAAAGATCCCAAAAAATAAGGGGGATTGATGAGAGGGATAGGGAAAAAGGTCATTTATCCCTTAAGGACTTAAGAGCATCATCTATAGCTTCGATAGCCCTATCTATCTGCTCCCTAGTTATAACTAATGGTGGATTTATCCTGATTCTTGATCCAGTCCATCCCGGAGGGCCTATTATCACACCTCTCTTCCTAAGCTCGATTCTAAACTTGGCAGCTTCCTGAACAGCAGGCTCTTTCTTATCTCTATCCTTTACAAGTTCTAATCCTATGAGAAGACCCTTTCCATCAACTTCTCCAATTATCTCGTGATGGTCCATGAGTTCCCTCAATCTCTTGAGCATATACTCCCCGTTTTCTGCAGATTTCTCGACCAATCTCTCTTCCTCTATTACTTCTATCGCCGCTAAAGCAGCGGTCATAGCTAGTGGATTCCCTCCGTATGTGGAGTAGTGATCTAGTGGTTTAAAAGCCGTTCCAACCTCTTCGCTAGCTATGGCAGCGGAAACTGGGAATCCACCTCCTAGGGCCTTAGCCATGGTCATGATATCAGGTTCGACACCGAAATGCTCGATGGCAAACATCTTACCAGTCCTTCCGAAGCCAGTTATCACCTCATCCGCTATGAATAGGATGTCATATTGGTCTAGGATGTTCTTTACTATCCTGAAGTAATCCTTGGGTGGTACGATATTACCTGCAGTCCCTTGTATGGGCTCAGCTATAAAGGCAGCTACTTCTTCTGGTGCAGCGTACTTTAGGGCATCATCTAACATCCTTGCGCATTGAACATTGCAGCTCGGATACTCTTGGCCGAGCGGACATCTGTAACAGTAGTAGTTGGGAAGGTGTATGACCCCGTAGGGGAAGGGCCCCATGGCTTTCTTATATTTGGAAAGGCCTGTTAGTGTTCTTGGCATATGAGTTCGGCCATGGAAGGCTCCCCAGAGCGCAATTATCCCGGGCTTCCCTGTAGCTCTCTTAGCTAGGAGCGTAGCTGTCTCTACCGCCTCTGCCCCTGAGTTTGTGAAAAAGCTCCTCTTGAGTTTAGGAGGGGTCACCTCTGCTAGCTTCTTAGCAAGTAAAGCCTGAGGTTCATTATAGAAGTCGGTAGCTACGACGAACACTCTCTCCAACTGCTCCTTTATAGCATTAATTATCTTCGGATGAGAATATCCTTGGGAGGCTACCGCATGCATAGCATGTAGATCTATGTACTCCCTTCCATCCATGTCCCTCAAGACAGCCCCTTTCCCTGACTCAATGACTACAGGGTCGTCTTTCCACCATCTAGAGACGTTAGTCATCATGTATTCGTCAGATAGACGAATAACCTCGTCCCTAGAAATCTTCACCATAGAGACCACTTGCAGACAACTGAAGGGAAAAAAATAAAGCCTTAACTGAGTTTATTTTTTGGCGCTTTTTATTCTGATAAATCTGTTATATTTCCTCATAAACGAGCTTCTAACGAGCAACAGTATATCCATCTAGAGGCTCGGCAAGCCTTTCAACCTCTTCTTTCGTTGTAAAGAGATATCCAGTATTAAATAACTCTGGGAGTACGAGAAGATCTGCTTCTACAGTGCTAGCTAGCTCCAATGCCCTTCTAACGTTCCTTTCAGTCTCTCCAAATATGGGGTTATTCTGAACGAATCCAACCTTACGAAGCATGGTATTCTGCCAATCAGTAGTACTAATTTTAATTATTTGGGCTTCCATGGCGCATTTTTCTTGATGCAAAATACAGATACAAATTCCCATGAAATCGTTCCTTACGTAGGAGCTAGGATAAAAGCTCAAGTATTATCATCAATACTATACCAGCTATTATTAGCCTTCTTCCCTTGTAGGAGAATATATCACTAGCCCAAAGGACGACTCCTAGGGCTATAAGAGTACCTGCGAGAACTCGGCCTATAGACAAAGCAGCACCCTTTAATGTGTCTAGTATATCCATGATCTTCTGAGTTAAGCTATCTATAGCTGATTGGAAGTCTGAAAATGGATCTTGGCATTTAGAGGGCAAAGGTGTCAAGAGGAGGAATGTCAAGAGTATTACGTATACAAGTCTTCTCATCATAGACTAAGGCAATATACTAACCATTTACAGGGCTAACTTCGTGTGATTTTCGTGAAACTTCTATAGACTTCCTAATGGACAGCTGCCAAGACCTCTTACAGTAGAAACCCCTGTATAGGTGACCATTGTACATATACTCCGCCTCACTATCGAATGTCGTCGCCGAGAATGTGAAGACTATATCTTCATAGTTCTCATAGCCGCGCTTATCCACATTATAACTGAAGCTTAAGGAGATACCATCCCTAATCAATTCGGATCTCACTCCAAGGATGTATCTAGAGAGCCTTCTGCTAATTTCTTCTAATGCTTCAGTTACATTATCCTCCATGCGGAAGTTACTTCTGACAATAGCGTTTACGTTCCTCTCAATGCGATCCAAGAAGTCTCTAGCCTTATAGTAGGCTGTTGGTTGGCAAGCTTTAGTTTCTATAACTCTCCTAGCCCTCATATCGAATATAGAATCAACAATAGTAGCACGTATTACTAAGGAGAGACCAATCCCTCCTCTCCTGAATCGGCCTG
>JAGGTZ010000141.1 GCA_021158805.1 Thermoproteota archaeon
CACCTGCTTATATGGGATCCTCTCCCCATCTATGGACTGGACTTCTCCTCCCTAGCTAAACTAACCAGTACGCTTTACGTGATGGTTCCCGCCGACGAGAGCAGGTTAATGCACTTCAACGCTGTGAGAATGGCTAGAGTATCTGGAGCTGAGAAGGTCATTGCCTCAACCTACCTGAATGATCTAGTTGATGAGGAAGATCCTGTAAGAGAGGCTGGTAGGAGGGGAAGGTGGTTAGCGGCAGCTGGTGCAGATGGCATATTCGTCTACTGGTGGGGTGTCGGTAGTGAAAGGTACGAGATGATTAAGAAGGTGTTTGAGGAGTTTAAACGGGTAAAAGAACTCGATTCAATACACTTGAGGTGGTTAAGGGGAGCTAAGGTCGTATCGGTCTACATAGATCCTTACTCAAGACCTAATATCGAGGAGATTGTAGATGAGATCTATTCTCAGGGTGCCTCCCTCATTGAACTCGACGTGGGTTTGAGCGACTACGAGAACCTGTACGGTGAAGGATTCTCGAGGGCCCTAAACCTTGTTAAATCGTTCACCTCAATTGCTCACTCAAGAGGGTTGAGTGTCGTGGTCTATCTACCTGCCCTTGAAGTGATATCAAGCGAGAGGTTCCCCCATGAGGAATGGTTACAAAAGTCCTTGGATGGGAGAGTCCTTAAAGTAAAGGGCGAGAAATTAGATCTTCCTTGGCTGTCACCTGGAGAAACTGATCTATGGCTATCTCCGCTCTCTCCACATAGAGATGTAATAGTAGCTAGGGTAGGTGAGATAATCTCCAAGGGAGGAGCAGATGGCATATGGCTTGATGTACCTCACATGCCCTCCTACTTAGCGGAAGATATGTACGATCTGTGGCCAGATGCTTCACAATGGGGAGTGGCTTCTTTCAGGAATTCCTACTACATGGATCCTCCTTCATCCCCAGACAACAGCCTTGAGTTTAGAGCATGGCTTAAGTGGAGACATGAAGCTGTCTTGGACTTCATTATGGAGATCGCAGACGCAGTATATGAGGCAGATGGTATCCTAATGGTCGAGAGCTCTGCTTGCGATCATGGAGGGACCGAGCTAGCTTATGACCCGACATTACTAAGAGGAAATCCCTTAGTGATCCAAGTTCCGGAGATAGGCCCTCCAAGCTGGGAGAGAGGTTTATACGGTGCAAGTTTTGAGGAGTGGGCTGGCTTCCATGCAATGCTGAAGCATGCAAGGGGTTCCAGCTCAGGATCAATAGTACCATTAACGTATGGATTTAAACCGATAGATTCTTCCAAGCAGCTCGGCCTCATTCTAGCCATTGCTGATGGATTCTTCGAGACCAACTCCGAAAATGGTCTGATGACTGGAACTGTCGGTCTAGAATTCAGGAGAAAGGCTTTTGATATCATTTCAATGCTCCCAGGTGAGAAAAATAGCAGTGCAAGGATAGCTGTACTCTTCTCTAGAGTGACTAGGGACCTAGTTGATAGGTATGTGGCTGGTCCTTACGAGGTAGATGGAACCGTCCACATGAAAGCGTTCAGAGGGGTTATCAAGGTATTGGCTGAGAATCACATCCAGTTCGACGTCTTACCAGTAGAGGAAATCTCTAAAGGTGATTTAAAGAGATACGACTTCATCATAACCCCTGAAATCAGATGCCTGACTAGGGAGTCGAGGGTCCTACTGTCGGAATATGCGAAGAAGGTCTTAGTGATAGGCCAACTTGGTGTATTGGATGATATGGGTTATCCGACTCCGCCCTTGAGTGTGGGGATGAAGGTTAAGCTAAGCGACTTACCCAGATTCCTAGCTAACTACTCCGCTCTGAGGGCGCCGAATGGCGTTATCGTCGAGAAGTTCAATCTGAATGAATGTGAAATCCTGTCTATAGTAAACGCCACATCGAGAAGAGGGGAGATCGAACTGCCTAGAGGTAGTTGGATACTCAGGTTTGATGATATGAATGTATCCCCAGCAGATGGTAAGATAGGGGTCCCTAGTACCTTCTTGCTGGTATTCCTAAGAGGGGGGAATAGATCCTTCAGGCTAACTAGGGGACAAGTCGTATTCCATCCATCCATAGATAAGGCCTTGGACAGGGACGTAATACCGAAAGAGGGATCATCTAATGTGATAGTTAGGATAGGAGGGCCTGCAGTGGATCCTCCTGGTTGGAAAAATACCGATCTATCCTTCATAGCTGAGAATGGTCATTATAACGCCCTTAGATTTCGAAATCTGACCTTCAGATCTACTTATGGTGTAGAGGACTATGCCGTAATATGGAAGATCCAGTGTGGTAACCTTTCTCTCCTGAGAGTAGCTGGTATAACTAGGTATGGAACTAGGGCTGGCCTACTTTGGTTAGTGAACCATGGAGTGAGTGAGGAGTATACCATCATAAGGTGGCTGGACGATGGTGATGGAGAGGTGGAATTGAAGGAGATATCGAAGGTTATTAGTTGACATACTCACTCACATTTATCAAGGATTAAATGCTCTGGCTAAAGGGAGGATGTCTACCTCAGTCGAACTAAATGAAATTAAGAAAAAGCTCGAGACCCTGGAGTCCATGATAAGGTTACTTCTGGAGAGGGGAATACCCGAGGACGAGCCTCTTCCAGATGAAATAGAGGCCATAGAGTCTGAAGATGAACTAATTAGTCTAGAAGAAGCAAGAAAATCCCTAGAGG
>JAGGTZ010000155.1 GCA_021158805.1 Thermoproteota archaeon
GAACGTAGATTGCTTCTTAAGAGATTCAAGATGTTCTCATTACCCATTTCAGGAGGATAAGAATGGCTCATCATGGGAATGGAGGATCCTCTGATTCTCTCCTTAGCTTCATAGAGCTTCACCCCTTATTCTTATAGAAGATTCTATTACGTCGATCACCCTTGTTACTTCTGTTCCCAAGGACGAGACTGGATATAGCTGTAGAAAGGGATGATTCTAGCTCTCTAGGTCGTATATTAACTAAGATCATATATCTCTTAGCTTCATGGGGAATGGTAGCTGTGCCTACCTCTGTCCTCCTAGTAATGAATAGGCTACGAGATATGATCCACTGCGATGCAGGGGGTGAGCTGCAGAAAGGACCTAGCCCTCATCCTTAGGATTCCCGCTTCTTCGAAGGACAATAAATGCATCCCAAGAACTAACGGATGGAGTTAATAGAGGTTCCAAAGGTCTGGGAAGATCAATGAGTGTTTGCGTGCGGATCACAGTAGTTAAGGCTGTATCGCGCATTGCGATACGACCGGTTGTCTTCTACATACATGAACCCGATTAAGGTGAGGTAATCAAGGCTTTCTCCGAGGAGTAGCAAATGCTCCTTCCCAGTACGAGGCGATTGAGGTTCTCTATATCTCCGGGTTCGATGATTCCCATCTCCAATATAGCATCCTTCCTCAAGAAAATTATCTCTTCCCTGATCATCAAATCTAATACCTTAAGATTCGCTTTTCTGGGAGAGAAAACTCTCACATTGAACCTATTTCCATAGCTCGCCATGTAGTACGTCACAGCTGGTTCTATCCTGTAATCGACGGATATAGTGTTAGAGGCGTACTTCCCTAGGAAAGAGCTCGCTACAATATCTTGCTCCCTAGGCATTCCCTTAAATAAATAGGCTGTCTCCTGCGATAGTGGTTGGCTCGGAGGGATGAGAACACCTATCACGAAGCTGGATGTGAAAATTGCGATGAGTATAGGGGCTAGGAATCCCCAGCGCTTCTTACAACTAAGCCTCCTTAGACCTTGCCCAGCAAGAACAGCTAGAAGGAAGAGAACAGGGGTACCGAAGTAGCGATAAAAGGCCGTGGTATGGAATATTAGTGAGAAGGTAATGCCTAGAAGGATGAATACTAAAGAGGAGAGGAAAATCACCACCTGATTCCTCCTCCTTAGGGAGATCATAGCTAGAGTAACAAGTAATGCGTAATTCACGAGCATGAGGAATGAGTTAACTGGGTTGCTGAGATCTATTGAGTATGCAATCACCTTAAGAGCTAAAAAATCCCTTATAACGGTAGGTTTCATTCCCCTAATCAAGGGGAGGATCAATCTCTCTATGAGGCCTAACGAATACGATGCGTAAAGCAGAGCTGTGAAGATCAATAGGAGGAAAATCTTAGGCTTTTTAGATCCTGAAGTAGTATGAGGCTTTAGAGAGAGAAATATTGATACTCCGATAAAGATGAAAGTTGGGACCGGATGATAGAGGAATGAAGAAGTGGAAAGCATGAGGAGAGCCACAATATCTCCCCTCGAAGGGGTCTTCAGAAAGAAGAGGAGGAAAATGAGACATAAGACTATGGAGTATGCCTCAGGTATTGGAGAGATAACAAATACGAGGGTGAGAGGAAGGCCAATAAGTAGGAGACCAGGGACTAAAGAGCTTTCTCCGATAGCCTTTGAGATTAGATAAGGAATCACTATTAAGCCTGAAATCCCATATGTTAGTAAGGAAAACACGAAAGGAAAGGCTGGATGAATTCCGGTGACCTCGGAGAGCGTGACATGAAGTAAATGGTAAAACGGGAAGTATCGATACATAGGGTCCACGAACTTTATAGTGGGCAGCTTTCCTTCCTTTATTATCTCCATTACCCTTATGGTATGATGTGTAGTATCCCTACCGAATAGGAACAGGTTACCTGAGAATACCTCTACGATAGCGAATAGTAGCACTATCGATGCTAGGAGCGTGTACGGGCTACCATCCATCACTAGGTAAAGTACTAAGGGATAGATAAGGAGCAGGATGTATGGCAAGATCGGGGCGGGCATCGATGACGCGAGTAGAACTGAAGCGAGGAGAAGCGGGGGAATTGCTCTAACCCTCGATTCACAAGCTCCGTCACTGGAGAGTCCCGCCAAGCAGGCTACCATTACTAGGAAGGTGACTCCAAGCGAACCTAAGTTAACTTCCTGAAGTAGGAGACTTGATAGGATATAGCCTATTGATGCTACTAGCGTTAATACGCAGAGTACCTTAGAGGGATCGCTCTGGGTCATCTTTAGATACCTCGGGTCGCTCTCCTTAGGTTCCTCGCGCAGTTAGGTCCTCAGTAAATGAAAGCCTCCATTCTTAATAACTCATCTCCCTGTCCTCTCATGAATGTCCAGTGGAAGGGATATGGCCTTTACTCGTCTATCGTACCCTTACCGGTGGCGTAATAACCTAGCGAACTCCTAGAAGGAGGGAGATCCTCATCTCAACTCTGAACATAAGATATTGAGGGTAGTACTCCCCAATTGTTAAGGAAGGATGAGTTGGATTTCTAAGAAAGGTTACCAACCATCAGACAAGAAGCAGGGTCAAACAACGGAATCGATCAGTTCAATTACTTCCTCTAAGGACTTGGCGATGTTATCTGCGGAGAAGGACTTTGCCCTCTTCCTACAGAGATTACTAGGATCTTTGGCTTCGAAGGCCTTGCTCATGGACTCCTTCAGGCTTTCAGGGGACATCTCCCCCTGATAGATTGCTAGAGGGCATTTACCTACGGCCCATGAGATTCCAGGTAAGTTACTAGTTATGAAGGGCTTCTCCATGGCCATAAATTCTAGGACTTTAATGGGAAGCTGGTATCTCCACCTTGGTTCATCAGGTAACCAAGCAATTCCTACTGAAGCAAGTTGGATTATACAGGGAACCACCGATAAAGGAACATTTCCCAAGTACCTGATCTTGGTGCTTCTCTCCTGATACTTCATCACTAGCGGTACGGCTGATCCCTTCCCTAGGAATGCAAGAGATATGTCATCTTCCTTGAAAGCTTCGGTGAAGCTCCTGAGTATCTTTTCTATCCCTCTACGCTCGTCTAATATACCATGATAGAGCAAGATCTTCTCTCCCGACTCTATGAATTCAAGGGAATAGTCATCAAGGTACTTCTGGAGGAGATCCTCACAGTTATCAGGAGGATCTAGGAACTCGGGTGCTAGTACCGAAGGTAGCATGACCACCCTGTCCTTGCCTACGAGTTTTCCTATTTCCTCAACCTCAAATGGCGTTATAGCCGTGAATCTATCTACAAAAAACCTTCCCATGAGCAGTGAAATCCTATAGGCTAAGTTCTTTGGATGGAAGGGGTTATTGTAGATGGGCCTGCTCAGCACCAAGGCTATACTGTGGAGGTTTCTGTTGAGGATCTTCGCAGCTATAAAGGAAGGGATCAATGGATAGTCGAAGATTATCGTTCCGGTCGTCCTCCTCATGAGCTTAAGTGATTCACTCGCCACGTAAAGATAGTAGGAACTGCTACTTTCCTTCAAATTGTTGGGAACCTTCAGGCCGTGTATCCGAAGGGAGTTCCTCCTATCTTCGACCTCCTCCACGGAGAAGATAAATAGGTCGATGTCCCATCCCCTTACCTCTGCCAGCCTCTCGAACATCTTTATTACCGAGGCGCCATGAGGCCTATCAAGCCACATGTCAGAGCTTATCACAGAGATATGCCTTTCAGGGGAACCGCTCATCTCTTTTACCTCTTATGCGCGTTTACCATAATTCTTTCCTCATCTCGCCTTAGGGAAAATATTCTAAAAATGATACTGTTTCTGTTATTGAGATCCCAGTAATGAATGCTTTTTACGCATATGTTCCTAAGGCATATTCAGGCATATCCTCACACATTCAATAAAGCAAGCTATGTAGAAGCGGATCTCATCGTTGATACAGCGACATACACCGTTGCTCCATCAAGGGTTTTAAAGGAACTGGGGGTGAAGCCTAGGAGGACTATGGCTTGAAATTATTGGGACTTAATGAGATTTAGAAATGGTTCATTGACTCTACTAGAGATAAGCTGTATATCTCTTCCTCTTTGCACCAAAGAGCTGGCGCGTAGATTGAGAGAGAACCGAAGATGCTAAGAAGGTGGTTTCATAGCCGAAATACATCAAAAAGCGGACCTCTCCAGTAGACCCTTGATACTAGGAGGTTGCCAAACCAATGATCTCGGACCGCTTATAGCTGATATAATCATCCAGCAATAAAGCCTGATAGGCTGTTAACTAGGCTTCTAAGGTACGACCGCACGCGATGAGGGTTTCTTTCGTTTATTAACTAAAAATTCTACCGACTCCTTAGATCGGGAGTCCCAGTGCGAGTTCGACGTCCTAGTAAACCTTTATTACTACTTTTTATAACTACCTATGGGATTACTATGAATAACTACATAACGGTTTCCACGAAGGTTCGGAGGGAGCTCAAGGAGGAGGCTGAGAGGCTCGGCGTGAAGATATCTGAGGTGCTTAGGCGCGCATTAGAGGAGGAGGTTAGAAGGCGTAAGTTCGAGGAGCTTGAGAAAGAGCTCAGTGAGGTCGGAGAGGTCCTTGATAGAATCGATACCGATAGAATAGTGAAGAGTATTCGGGAGGACAGGGAAGGCGGGTAGAGTCGAAATGCGGGATAATCTCCTTTTCGACGCATCATCGGTAATTTATGCCTTAAAACTCAGAAATCTAAAAGCGCTCTACGATAATTACATTCAATGGCTTACGATATACGAAGTAACCAACGCCTTATGGAAAGAGGCCACGCTAACGAAGGCAATAAGTCCGCAGGAGGCTTCTAAAATCGTCAAGCTATTCGCAAAGACTTTGGAATTCACAAAAATACTAAGCCCCCATCCCTACGAAGATGAGATCCTATCAACAGCGAGAGAATTAAGCATAACAGCTTATGATGCGTCCTACATAGTACTTGCGGAGAAGAACGGTCTAACACTGGTGACAGAAGACAAGAAGCTAAGAATGAAGGCCGAAAGACTAGTTAAAGCGGTCAGCCTGGATCAAATAACCCCCTCCTAATGACAAGCCTCGTAACCAGTTAGTAGGATCATATGCGTTCTCATCAACTACGCCAAGGAGTGAGAAGACGATTTCGAGGAGCTAGAACTCTGATTTGATCTATTACAAATTATTGTATGAGGTCGTCAACCTGCTACTTTCCACATCACTTCTCTACACAATTCCTTCATGCATCCTTGAAACACTATCCAAGATCCATGTCAGTTCCCAATAACGAGATCCGTTCTGGCTCTCCGCTACTTTCATAGCTTTCATAGCATTTGTAGCGGACAACCTTCCCTCCTCGGGTTTCATTGGAGGGCTTTCGGGGGGAACGGTGACTCCCCACATCTTCAGGGTTCTCAAACGAATATTCCAGTTTCCAACAACATCCCTATCCGCCTCAAAACCACAATTTGAACACCTCAAAACCCTATGCCCATTCGGGCTTAATTTTCCCCCACATATCGGGCACAGGGAAGAAGTATGAGCGGGATCAACAAAAACAACCTTCACACCCTTCAACTTCGCCTTGTACTCAATGATTGACTGAAGCTTCCTAAAACTCCACCTGTGGAGACGGCCATTAATCTCGGCCGAATACCTGATTGAGTCCCTAATTTCCGTCAAGTCCTCCAGAGCAATGCCCCCGTATTTTTCGGCCAGCTTGTGGTATAAATCGTTCAACTGTTCTTCTCTCTCTCGTCATATTTTTCGAGGAGTTCCTTCCTCCTTTTGCCAGCCTTATCTTCTTCTGAATTTTCCTCCTCTTCACGAAGTAACCAGTTCTAATCTCCCGCTCGTGAGTGGTGATTTGGAGGAATTCACCGTTGGAGAGGCTGAGTGCAACGTTATTCTCGTTCAAGTCCACTCCAACGAAAGCCTCTGGCTCCTCGATTTCGACCTCTCTTGAGAAGACAACGTTGATGAAAACTCCCTTTGGTGTCCTCACCAACCAAGCTTGGCCAACCTTCCAGTCCTTGAATTTCTCGTGGTATTTCGCCGGATGGAATTCTAAAGCAACTCTCCCGTTCGGAGTGGAGAGCTTGATTACCTTTTCTCAAGGTCGAGCTTGAACAAATGGTCATCGAGCATTATTACGTGCTTCTTAAACAACGGTTTATCTGTTCTAAGCTTTCCTTTTCTCCTAAGTTTTCTGAAGGATTTGTAGATAGAGCAAGCCATCTGACAAGCTGTGTGAATGTAGTGAGATGGTAGCTTAGGATATCTCTGCCTTAACTCGTAATATTTCTCCGATCTCAACCTCTTGAAAGATGAAATTCCTTTGGAGTGAGCATAATCTTCGGAGGCCATTAGTCATCAATCCTCAGCAATTGGCCTTATCTCAACTCCCAGCCTGCTGGCTGTCTCCCATGGACCTCTATCCACGAATCCACCTATGATAAGGAGCCTTGGCCTTATCCCGTGGACTTTCTCATATAGGAGGCCTACCCTATGCAGTTCGGCCACATCTCCCTTCGATACTCTCGATTTCACCTCCACCAGTATGTGGGTGTCGTCCCTGATCACCACATCGACCTCTACATCTGTTGGATGGCCATAAACTAGGCCCTCTTCATCCCTCAGGGTAAGCCTTGTGACCTTCGCTGTCCCCAAGACCTCCTCAACGACGTACTTCATCCCTTCCCTAACGAGGATTCCGATATGACACCGAACCTGTGAGCTATCACGGTGAGGATCCTCCTCGTCTCCCTCATCTCCTCCTCTAGACTAGCAAATCTCTCCTCTAACCTAGCGAATCTTTCCTCTAGCCTCGTCTGCCTCTCCCCAATGGAAGTTATCCTGTCCAGTATCTCCCTGTAGCCGAGCATTCCGGCTATCGCATAGCGGAACTCTTGGTCTTCCTCTAGTGCCCTGATGAATTTCTTCTTCTCTTCAGCCGAGAGGGACATCCGTATCACTAAGACCGGGATCTCCCACTTAAAAACGATTTCCTATCAATACGGCGCGCGTTAACACTAGCAGGTAGGATGCACAGATCACGCTTGGACTGGATATGAATGAGCTCTAGGTCATGCGTAGGACAACCATTTCACGGGTGATGGATCCGAAGACTATCAACATAGCCCCCGAATATTAGGCCTGGGATCATGAGGGCAGCCCCGGCGAGGATATCGAGAAATTCCAGTGAATAAAGTTTTTATAAAAAAGTTAACTCCTGATCAAGGGTTAATTGCCATAAACCTAATTGAGGAGATCATTATGGAGAGGGATCAACTTATCGGCGGCTTCCTGCTCGTCATCTCCGTGATAGTAATACTGGTTTACGGATATCTCGTCTTCTTCTATAACGAGGCTATTGCAATCCTCGTCCTAAAGATCACAGGCTTCTTAGCGGTTCTGGGGGTCTTTGGGGTGCTTGGATGGATAGGCTACACCTTAGCTACGACACCTCCGCCAAAGCCGATAGAGGAGATAGAAAAAGAGCTTGAAGAGGAGCTAAAGAAATTAGAAGAAGAGAAAAAAGAGCGAACATTCTGAAGGGACATGAGGGCTCCATTCAACCCTAGATGGCAGATTCCCTAGCCAAAATAGCATAGGCATAGGATTCATCTATATCAGAGGGCTTTTAGAGCGATAAGGAGGCCTTGTAATGGAGAAACGGAATGTCTTAATACTCTCGATAATCGGATTCGTCATATCGCTTGGTTTTGGAGCTATATCCCCCATACTTCCATACTACGTAGTTTATCTAGAAGGGGGAATCACCGAGCTTCCGGAGGAACTTGGGGTTATAGAACATGCTTCTCAGTATGCTTTAGAGTATGGTCTCATGATGTCAGCCTTCATGCTAACCAGGGCTATCTTTGCCAGGTACTTCGGATCTTTAAGCGATAGGATGGGCCGAAAGAAGCTGATAGTATCCGGCTCATCAATATACTCCGTTCTAGCCTATGCTTATATCTTGTCCTCTAACGTATACCACCTTTACCTGATAAGGGGATTGCAAGGTGTCGCCTCTGCCATGGTATGGCCAGTAGCAGAGGCTTTACTCATGGATAGCGTGCCTAGTGAAATGAGAGGGGGTTCTATGGCCATCTACATGACTTCGTCTAATCTAGCTATGATAGGAGGCCCTGCTGTTGGAGTTGCCCTCTATAAGATCGGAATACATGTACTAGGTATAAGGGAGCTTGATTGGGCCCTTAAGTTCCCATTTCTCGGTCTCGCTGTTATGTCCGCCATCTCGATAGTATTCTCCCTCCTACTGAGGGAGGATGGTAAGAGGTTGTTAGAGGAGAGAAAGAGCTCTTCGCCCAGAGTAGAACTACCAAAATCTGTCAGAAGAAGCATAAACACTCTATATGTCGTTGGATTAGCTAATGGATTTGCTATGGGATTCATAGCTCCAATAATGAGCCTCTACATAATGCAGTTCATATCATCAGATCCCTCCGCTATAGCGATAGTTACCACGGTCTCGGGAATGATAGGCCTCGCTGCTGCCTATCCTGGTGGGAGGTTAAGCGATAGGATCGGTAGGAAAAACATAGTAATAGTCGCGGGGACTTTCGCGAGGCTAATGACAGCGGTTATCCCAATAGCGAGGGATATAGGAAGCCTCACCCTCATATCCACCTTCAGGTCAATAGCCTTTAATGTATACACTCCTCCCTTCAGGGCGCTCCAAGCCGATATCTCCCCTAGAGAAATTAGAGGGAAGATTTTTGGGACTGTGCAGACAATGTTTAATATTGGCGCTGTACTAGGCCCCGTTATAGGCAGCCAGCTGTATCAGGAGTATGCCCCTAAAGAGATCTCAATAGTAGGAGTCACACTACCGGGAGTATCCCTCTCCTTCTTGACGAGTGCTATAATAGGTCTCTTCAGCCTATTCCTGTTCGCTCTATACATGGAGGAGCCATCCACCCTTCAGGAACAGTAATCTCCCCTATCTCTGGTGCGAGAGCTGAAGTGTTTTAGACCTTAGCTTCTCCTTGCCGCAGATTTCAATATATATTTGTAGGCCTTAAGGGAGATCGTCGCTCACTTAAATCATATTTTTAATCTAAGTCGACTGGAGTATCGCGATGAAGAGAAAAATCGTAATTAGGGGCAGGAGGGTACATGGAGTAGGGTACAGGGTTTCACTAATAAACGCGGCGGTTAACCTTGGTTTTGATAACTTTACAGCATTTAATTTAACCATCAATGGAGATCAAGCAGTTATCTGCCTTCTTGAAGGGAATGAAGACCAGATAAACAATTTCATTGAATGGGTTCGGGGCAACATACCCGAGAGGGCAGGAGTGACATCCATAGAAGCCGAGGAATATGAGGGGAAGGTCCCATCCCTAGAGAGGACGATGGCTGCCTTTCAGATGGAGCATTGGGGAAAAGCCATTCCCATCCTCCTAGATGTGAGAGATGAGATCAGGCAAGTGAGGGAAGCTGTGCATGAGGAGGGTAAGCTCACGAGAGAGGAGTTGGGCAGGAAGATAGACTCAGTGAGGGAGGAGTTGGGTAAGAAAATAGATTCGGTGAGGGAAGCTGTGCATGAGGAGGGTAAGCTCACGAGGGAGGCCCTTCAAGACATTATACTGAGGGAGATAGAGGATATCAAGTCGAGGATCTCCCATTTAGAGGCCCGTGTTAAAGATCTCGCGTAAGAAAACTGTCCTGTGGAATTTTTCTAACATCTCATGGGATGGGCGGGCCGTCTACCCTACTCATATGCGGCTATTCTCTTGTGTTATGACACCCTTTCCCTCACTCATCCTCCACAGTCGAAGACAATCTAGGGAGCCTAGATGTACAAGTAAGGGGAATTAATGTGGGCTAGATGGAAAAAAGTATGTCTAAACGCACGGAAGGTTAAACGTCCACGATGACCGTCGCTATAGCACATCCATACTTCTTAGGAGGTATCACACACTTTTCGATTATTATGAACATCTCCTTAATGTTTAGGCCTCTAGATTCAGCCATTTCCCTTAGTAAGCTGCTTAGTCTGCTTTTTACGTGGCTTTCTCTTCTCTCCGATTCTAGTTCAGCTACTAACCCCATCTTATCAGTTATGGCTATACCTAAGCCTGCAAATATCTCGATATCTGCTTCCCCATCATTATAAGCGCAGCTCTTGGCATATATGGAGAAGAGTATCTCTCCGCTAGTAACATCTCTCATTCGATCCTCTATCTTTATGCCCGATGGTAGTATTGAGGTACACTTTACCAAGCTAGCGTTGCCTATCCCTGCATCCAATAAGGCCTTGTCAAAAGCATTGAGTTCAGACACATCGCTGATACCGGATCCCTTAGCTATATAGGCCTTCTTGGGTAGGAGTGTCATATGGGTATAACTGCCAATTTGTTAAAAAATGGCTCTATCTACCTGCCCTCATTAGAAGCCTTCTGATTCTAGCTAGGTAGCTTTTTCTCCTCAGATCATGTCTAGTTAAGGATGTTTACGCGATTAAACTAGTTAGGAGCTAGAGGAGGGCTCTCAGTCCACAAGTACATTTATTCTTGAAAGCACGATCACCTTTTATTTTAACTGGTAGGGGGAGAAAAGATGTACAGGTATCCTTTCATGTCTTATGGCTAGGTGGTCTCAACCGAGCACTATATCTCCTCCTTTCTGTCCATAAGTTTCCTATTGAGCCTAATCGATTAGGTATACAAGTATAATTGACCAGCAACGTATTTCTTCCAATTAGCTAGCTCTAGGCAAAGCCTCAGCATTAGTGAAGGAGTAGCAATACCGGTTTTGCTGGGCATAGAGTTTTACTATTATCGTGTTTACAAACAGAAATACCTCGAAACTATGGTGGTTTCGCCTCCTTGAGTTTCTCACTTGCTTGTTCTCCTTCGACTCCCCAGTTTTCCTTGGGTACTTCCTGTATTACTACTTCAACTGCATGTGGCGGTATCCCTAATTCTTCAAATACTTTGGTAATTCCCTTTATTATCTTGGCTTTCGCTTTTCTTGAAACCTCACTCCACATGTAGACGTGTACTATGGGCATAAAGATCACACTATATATTATACCGCATCAGCAAAATAAGTTGCTGTCAAAGCCATCTTGAGATTTTTCCTAATGCATGGATACACTAGTGGTGGTGCGGGTAAAGCCAATTCTTCGAGGTCTCTGAGTTGCCTTTTCGGCCAAAAAGGCTTAGACCCTGTAAGGAACACCATATTAATGGCCCTCGCGCACGAAGAGCCGGGGGAACCGCCCAGCCCAATGAGAGCAGGTTCTCCAGAATCTTCAAA
>JAGGTZ010000217.1 GCA_021158805.1 Thermoproteota archaeon
AGCTCCTATCCAGGTGACATTACCGGTACCATCCACTACGACATTTATTAAGCCCCTGAGCTTCGCCCTTTCTGCTACAATATCCATGAGATCTCTCACCTGATTCTTCTCTACACCTAGAAAACTCCTTCTGAGTCTGGCGCTAAGTAGATGCATCTCACCAACGGTCTTTTCACCGGAAATTCCAGGGAGAATGATCTTCGAGCCGCCTGAGAAGCCGGATACGTGATGTGGTACTATCATCCCGACTCCTATGGCAATATCGACCTTCTCAATTTCCTTGTTAACCTCTATTGGCGATCCATTTGGCATCACTCCAACTTTAACAAGCTTCTCCGGGTCTCTGAAGTCGGGTTGGATAACTTCTACCCTATCCATGGCTTCACCATACTTATCAACTAGCTCTTGCTGTGTCATGGGTCTATGGGTCCCTAATGCCACTAACAAAGTGATATCATCATCCCTAACCCCCTTCTCATTCAAATAGTCCAATAGTGGTGGTAGAATCTCCTTAGTGGGTGTAGGTCTAGTTATGTCGTCGGCAATTATAGCGATTCTCCTTCCTGCCCTAACTATCATATCTAAAGATCTTAACGACCGCATAATCTCTTCTTTGACATTAGGAAGGGGATTAACTGCATTTGGTTCTATCTCATAGACATCGACATCATCGGGTAAGGAGAAGGAAAGATTCACCTTCCCATAAGGTAGAGAAAACTCCATCATATTCCCCCCGCTACCATTCTCTCTGCGAGGTACAAAGCATTAAGCATACTACCTTCGTCAGCTATACACTTCCCAACTATATCATAGGCCGTACCATGATCTACTGACGTTCTTACATATGGAAGGCCTAAAGTCACATTCACGGCCCTATTAAAACCTAACAATTTCACTGGAATATGTCCTTGGTCGTGATACATCGCTACAACGGCATTATACTCCCCATGTAATGCCTTGAGGAATACTACATCTGAAGGTACTGGTCCACTTACATTGTAGCCCATCCTTGTGAGCTCCTTAATAGCAGGACCTATTATCTCAAGATCCTCGTTACCTATGACTCCTCCATCACTGGCATGAGGATTTAGGGCAGCTATGCCTATTTTTGGCTCTTCTCCTAATCTCCTCAAGAAGGATGCAGTCAGCTCGACTGTCAAAATTATCTCATCTCGTGATATACTCATTGGAACTTCTTTGAGTGGTATGTGCGTGGTTACATGACTAACTCTCAGTTCTTCGAGATAAAGCAGCATTTTAGTCTTCACGCCCCCAGCCAACTTAGCTAGGAGTTCTGTGTGTCCAGTGAAGGGTATTCCGGCCAAATTAACTGCCCTCTTATTAACGGGGCCTGTGACTATAGCATCGACCTTTCCATTCATCACTAGGTCAGAGGCCTTCACTATGTATCTGTAGGAATATCTCCCTCCCTCAGCGGTTGCTATGCCCTCTGGTACTTTTCCACCTAGGTCTATCACTCCTATCGCGTCCTCTAAGAGTTTAGGCTCTCTAACTTCCACGAACTTAAGATCAACCTGGCATAGCTCAGCAGCCTCTCTCAGCCTTTCTATACTCCCAATGATAACTACAGGGAAATATCTCTTTGATAAGGCCTTAACTATAACCTCGGGACCTATTCCTGCCGGATCTCCCATGGTAACAGCTATAATCATCTGAACCACCGCCAAATCTTTACAAGGCTATCCTTCCCTCCAAATCCTCCGGCCTTTGATACTAAGGGAGTATTGTCCATTGGACCACCCCTCATCCACCCTGCTGAGATACCAACTTCTGGAGATTCGCCTATCTCAATGGCCTTGACTCTTAGGAACTCTAATAGATACCTCATGGTCTCTCCTCCGATAATGACGAGCCCACCTATCTGCTTAGACTCTATAATCCAACGAGCTAGTTCCTTCAATAGCCTTGATCCATCATCACCTAAATCTACAGTAATTGCAAGATCTCTCCCGGCCTTTAAGAGATTCACTGCTGTTTCGATTTCACTGTCCACTTTTAATTCTAAGACTTCCACCCATCTAGATATCTCTTGTAGCTGCTCTCTCGTCACCGGATTTCTAGAACCAGACACGAATAAAATAAGCCCATCAGGAGAAGGTCTGTCTGGCGCAGTAAATCCTATATACGAGGATAACTCTAAGGCAAGGCCGGCGCTACCTCCCATGATTGAGTCATAGCCTTCGCCTACTAGAGATTCGAAATATTCCCTCAGCTCACTCCTATCCCTGACATTCCTGAAGACTAATATGCTAGAATCTCCCTCCTTCCAGAATCCAATTTCAGTAGATGAATTGACCCTCAGCAGTTCTAAGATATTTGAGGATCTAACCGGTAACTCATCTACATACTGTGTTTCATGCAAGGGAACACCCCAAACGAAGAGATGCCCCTCTTTTACCGTCCTACCCTGCTCGGGGAGAGCAGGTGTGAAGGGAATAGCTTCACCGGTATATTTATGGACGACCTCCAGCTCAGCACCTACATTTCCCCTCATGGTAGAATCTACCTTCTTATATAGGTGTCTGGGTTTTTCGAACAGACTTAGAATACTGGCTACCTCTTGTTTGGCTTTTTCTGCCTGTAAAAGCCTGCTATTCGAGCTTACAGCTATGACCCTAGCTTTGACTTGAAAACCGCGATCGACAAGGACAAAAGTACCATAACCAAAAAGAGAAGCTGTATCTAAAGCGCCGGTGAAGTCATCTGCAAGTATTAGAACTTCCATCACTATTGTATGATGGACTTAACCTAAAAATTGGTATCGTGCTTGGAAAAAGCACATGTTTAGGTTGTTAGCATGACTATACTTATCTTTACATCCTCTGGAATGGAAATTCCCATTATGCTCCTTATATACCTCTCGTCAGGATTTGGTATATCCAGTATCCTCTTATGAATTCTCAGTTCATATTTATCGAAGCGATTCGTTCCCTCTCCCGAGGGATTCCTTAGGGCTGCTACTCTTAGTCTCTTGGTAGGTAGAGGAATAGGTCCTTTAACTCTGACGCCCATTTTCTCTGCCATATCCTTGAACATTCTGCTCACTTGGTCTAAACTCTTAGGATTAGTGCTTACCATCTCAATTCTCAATACCTCAGGCATGCTCTTACCACCGCTCTATGAGGCCCTCAAATAAAAATTGAGAGGGACCTACTTCTTCCTCTCCATTGGGACTACATCGAGTACTAT
>JAGGTZ010000075.1 GCA_021158805.1 Thermoproteota archaeon
GCATGCCTTACGGCCTCTTCAGCCTGCTCTGTAGCCTTTATCCCTAACCTTTCCAGTATCTCCTTACCTTCCTTAGCTCTATTGCCAGACATCCTCACTACTACCGGTACCTTCAGCAACCCCTTCTCCACTATAGTCTTAACGCCTTCAGCCACATCAACGGCGCTCGTGATACCGCAGAGAGTGTTTATTAATACTACTTTCACATTAGGATTACTAACTACGAGTTCTAATGCCTCAGCGACACGCTCAGCTGAAGCGCCACCACCCACATCGCAGAAATTCGCTGGTTTTCCACCAAATGTGTAAACAAGATCCATAGTGGCCATCGCCAGTCCGGCGCCATTTGCCATAGTACCTATATTCCCATCAAGTTCGACGTAGGCTATACCTCTCTTCTTAGCTTCAGCTTCCCTGGGATTACCTACCGCATAATACCTCTTCTCGAACTCCTTATGTCTAAACAGAGCGTTATCATCTACTTCTATCCTTGCATCTAGGGCTAAAACCCTTCCGTCTTCTGTAACCGCTAAGGGATTTATCTCGAGCATCATCGCATCATAGTCCCTAGCTACCTCCCAGAGAGCCATTATCACCTTCTGAATTTCCCTTAGCTTATCTGGGGCATTCATTGATGCATTCTTCGCTAATGACCTGGATATGTAAGGAACCATCCCGAGCAGCGGATGAACCGATCTCTTCTCTAAAGATTCAGGATGCTCAGCAGCTATCTCCTCAACCTCCATCCCTCCATAGGGTGTTGATATGAAGGTCATACTCCTCGCATTTCTGTCAGCTATTGCTCCTACGTATATCTCGGTTTTTACGCTTATTGGCTCCTCTACTAATAGGGATTCAGGCTTATAACCATAGAAAGTCTTTGATAGCAGTTCGCTGGCCACTTGACGGGCCTCTTCAGGTGAATTTACGACCTTAATACCTCCGGCCTTACCCCTCTGACCATGGGGTATTTGGATCTTTATGACAGCTCTACCACCAAGCTTTTCCGTGATAGCGGCTGCTTCCTCAGGCGTTCTGGCGACCTCGCCCCTTGGAACGGGCACACCTCTAGAAGCAAGTGCTTCCTTTGACTCATACTCCAATAATCTCATATGGTTTTATTCACCACCAATAATTTTAATCATTTACACAGTATGACAGGACTGGTGGTTACATGGCTATACTTGTGAGGGAAGGCATGAAGGTCCTCGTTCAAGGAATCACCGGGAGGCAAGGCACCATACATACGAAGCTAATGCTGGATTATGGCACAAATATCGTCGCTGGCGTTACTCCTGGAAAAGCAGGCACAGAGGTACATGGAGTCCCGGTCTTCGATACAATAGAAGATGCGATAAGTAAAGTAGGTCCTATAGATGCTTCCATAATCTTCGTTCCAGCTCCCTTTGCATTAGATGCAGTAATAGAGGCTGTTGATAACAAAATACCCCTTGTAGTGGTCATCACTGAGGGAATACCCGTCCACGATACAGCTAAGCTTGTCAGTTACGCGAAGAGTAAAGGAACTGTAATAATAGGCCCTAACTGCCCCGGAATCATAGCTCCTGGTAGGGTGAAGATAGGCATAATGCCGGCGGATGCGTTTGCACCTGGGCCGGTCGGTATCGTTTCTAGGAGTGGAACTCTAACGTATGAAATATCCATCTCCCTAAAGGAAGCTGGCTATGGATCTAGTACTACAATAGGGATAGGAGGTGATCCTATAACTGGCCTGAACTTCATAGAAGTACTTGAAATGTTTAAGGACGATCCTGAAACCAAAGCTGTCGTACTAGTGGGTGAAATCGGAGGAGATGCCGAGGAGAGGGCTGCTAAGTACATAAAGGAGACTAACTATCCCAAGCCTGTAGTTGCCTATGTAGCTGGAAGGACAGCACCACCAGGAAAGAGGATGGGACATGCAGGCGCCATAATCACTGGAGGCCAAGGAACTGTGGAAAGCAAGGAGAAAGCGTTCAGGGAGGCAGGCGTCCCAGTTGCTAAGACGCCATTCGAAATAGCTCCTCTACTGGAGAAGATCATGAAGGAGAAATCATGAGCCCTCCTCACTAGTTTCTTCCGTCTCTGGAGGGGCTCTCTCTTCAAGTCCTTCTATCTCCTTTTGCTTCTCTATTTGCATTAGGAGGCCCTTACCTTCTTCAGTTATTCTATAGAATGTATATCCCCCATGAGAGAACCTCTCTACCAAATTCTCCCTGACTAATTCCTCCATTAACGGTTTTAGGACAGTAACTGATATATCTAACTTTCTTAGCAAATCTCTGGCGTGAAGGATCTCTGTCTCACTGAGAACTTTGAGTACCCTCTCCTTCAGACCTAGGCTCATGAGGCTATGGTACATCTTCAAGGCATAAAGTTTTATCAAGGGATGTATCGAACCTTAGATGGGAGATCAAAATGCCGGTTGAAGATCCATTCAAAAGAAGTATCGCTATGAAGGCGCTCCTTGGATACAAGATCTGCAGGAAGTGCGGTGCTAGGAACCCTCTATCGGCTACTAGATGCAGGAGATGCCGAAGTAGGAACCTTAGGCCGAAGAAGACGAAACTCGTAAGGAAGTAAATTCTCTGAAAAGTGAAACCTATTTATTCGGGGATGGTTTAGTATGGGCGGGCCCGTAGCTCAGAAAGGATCAGAGCGCCGGCCTGCGGAGCCGGAGGTCGCGGGTTCAAGTCCCGCCGGGCCCGCCATATTAGTGTTCCTGATTGTCCTTGGGCTTCTAAGTCCGATAGCAGTTGCAGCACAAGGCGCGTCTTTTGATGCGGTGATAGTAAGGGGAGATATATACACAGATTGGGCTGTTGCAATGGCCTATGGTATAACACATGGCTCTTGGGTAGTGCACCTCACGACTTACAATGAGAGAGAGGTCCTGAACCTATTATCAGGCCTGATGAGGTTCAGGAAAGGGATAAACATTCTCATAATAGGCGCACCGAATGCAGTTCCAATGGAATTCGAGGATAAAATAAGGTCTATAGGTGCTGATGTGAAGAGAATAGGAGGGCCCACTAGGTTAGATACATCCCTCCTTTTAGCCATGTATTATTGGAATGACTGCAAATCTCTCATACTCTCAGATGGTTTCAATTCCTCCTACTACATGGTCGCCCTTTCTGCGGCTGTGGAACATAAAGCCCCAATAATTTACACAAAGGAAGGCAACCCCCCCGAAGGGTTTGAAGTCGCTTTAAGAGACCATCTGAAGAATGTAAAGGAAATATATGTAATAGGCGACAGCTTAAATGGAGAATATAGATCCCACTTACTATCTGAAGGCTATAAGATCGTGAACCTAATAGAAGTAAATCGTACTTCAACCTATAGGGAGGGATGGTCCCCAGCGTTTATATTAAGGGAGATCCTTAACCCACTTCCACTACTCTTCGGCCTAGTTGTTGGCTTCTTGCTAATGCTGATCATTCATCTAAGGGTAATAAAACGTGAGGGGACCACTATGGATCTAATAGATTTCTTCACAGTCGACGAGAGGAAAGTTATCGAGATAGTTATGGAGAAGGGAGAGGTATCTCAGGAGGAGCTACCGGAGCTAACCGGCTTCTCCAAACCGAAGATCAGCAGACTCCTTAAAGATCTTGTCGATAGAAAAGTAGTGGAAAGAAAGAAATTTGGTAAAACATACCTAGTTAAACTCACGGATAAGTTCAAATCACATCTTGAATAACCTCTTTAACGAAAATACGTCCTAGTACCATCCTGACCCAAGGGCTACCTTTAAATTACCAATTATAGTTCCCTTATCGGAGTGATAAAATTGTCAGGCGAGAGCCAGGTCTTCGTACTTCTGCCCTCGGATGAGGAGGTATTCTGTACCTCTTGCGGAAGGAAAATTACCTATGAGAGAGGCGTAGTGGCTTTCCGATGCCCTAACTGCGGCGAAGCCATCATAATAAGGTGTAACATATGCAGGAAGCAAGCTAACGAGTATGTCTGTCCAAACTGTGGTTTTGTAGGTCCATGAGGTGTTTGATATGGCGAAGATAATGGCTATGGTTAGAGTACTGTTAGATGGCAGTGTCCAGCCATCCAACGTTGTTGAAGGGATAAGAAAGGCCCTTCAATCGGTTGGGGCCAATCTTGAGAGGTACGAGGAAAACCCCATTGGATTTGGAATAACTGCTCTTAACGTGATCCTCACGGCCCCCGAGGAAGACGGTATAACCGATAGGATAATGGATACGCTTCAAGGAGTAGAAGGAGTAAGTAGTGTTGAACTCGAGATGGTTAGCAGGGCGGGCTAAGATGCCAAATAACACTCCTCTCTTAAATGTTATATACGATATCGTTAGGAGTAAGAAGGCCATCAGTGACAGGGATCTATACGAGCTAATATCATCTAAGATTCCCGGAGTATCGCTTTCTCAAATAGAAGAAGCTCTACTAAAACTTGAGGTATTAGGTAAAGTAGTTGCCTCATCTAGTGGTAAGAAAGGAGAACTCCTTATAGAGATAGCGGAAGGCAGGAGATATCTCACTCCCGATGAGGAGTGACCTAGAACCAAGCTTCCAATCCTCCCCCCGCTAATAGCTTATATGCCTCCTCTATCTCATTTATTACCTTCAGTACTCTATCTCGTGAGAACTCATGTTCTTCCGCCATGAACTTAAGCAGGCCCTCTCTATCAGGTCTCTTAAGCTGGACATCATACTCATCGGTGGTTGGAGGGTTCAAGAAGAACTCATATATCTGCATAGGATCAACGTCAAACTCCCAGTTTACCTTTGAGAATACGACATCTGGATCCTTATATTTTCTTACAAGCTCTAATGCCCTCTTAGGCCCTATCCCCCTGATACCACCCGGATTATAATCTGTGCCTACTAAAATCCCTAGCACGATAAGCTGCTGCCTACTTATACCTAATTCTTCAAGGACATTCTTTAACTCAATTAGTTCCGGGCATATATCTATATAGACATTCTTTCCAGGAAGCTTCCTCTTCCCGGTTATCGTCAAATTCCTAACCAGTCTCGGCGCCCCGAATAAAAGTGAATCGTAATCCTGAGAACCAGCTGCCCACACATCCCCTTTCATTGCTAGATAAGCTGCTTGGGCCTCTCCCTCGCTCGGCGCCTGTACAACTGGGACCCCCATCAGCCTAAGTATTTCCTTGGCATCCTCCACCATCTCATCGGTCACATTGAGGGCAGCCTGAGCGTATTTTCTCGCCTCCTCTAGCTCTCCCTTTTCTAACATCTCTTTCCACTTTACCTCAGCCTCCTCCCTTTGTCTGATCCTCTCCATTACAGTTTCAGCCTTAAACTCCGGTTTTTCACCATCAAAGACATAAACAGGGATTATTCCCTCGCTCAGGAGATTTGCTGTTCTGTAAAATATCCCCGAATGTACGCTTGTTATTTCTCCTTTACTAGTCATTAAGGGTGTTCCATCTGGTTGCCTTATCTTTGCGAGGAACTGATACATTGCGTTAAATGCATCTATAGCTACCTTCTTACTCGA
>JAGGTZ010000047.1 GCA_021158805.1 Thermoproteota archaeon
CTCGACATAATAGTACTTGACCCCTCCCCACCTTGCCTTGAACTCATTTTCTAGATCATAGATAGTTATGGTCGCATAGAAGCCGCAGGGCATGTCTTTCTGACCGTATTCGTGTAAGGAAGCCTCCAGAGGTACCCATCTGCCGCCCACATATACCTGCACTGCGACATGGTTCCCAAGCACTATTATAGCTACTCTGAAGCCTGCTGTCTTATAGAGAGCAGCCATGAGCATGGCATGATCCTCGCAGTCACCTAAGCCATAAGCTAGGAGTTCTATTGGGAAGAGAGGGAGTTCGGCATTGGGCTCGTCCAACCCAGGTATCGCGTAAATATGGTCTAGAGAGTAAAAGAGCCTAGCGATTTCGTTGGCTAGCTCTACCTGATTCCTGGCTGGATGATCCTTCAGCCAGTCGTTTATCATACTCCTGTATAGGTCTCCATTGTACTGGAGGTCTCTCTGCACCATAGCAGCAAAGATCCTTGCTATGCTCTTGTTAGCCACCTCTCCCTTCATCTGGGGGCTGTAATTCTCTGAGATATACCAAAGCCTCCAGTCATATAGCTCCTTGTTATATATGGATGTGTTAATTCTCTTCTCGGCCATCTTCTCGTACCATCTTATCTTTATAGCAGAGGCCCTGTAAGACTTGAGTATCCTGAAGCTCTGAGATAGGTTCTCGTACTTCGTTGCTAGCTCATTGTATTTCTGTGTGAGTTTATTGTATTCATCTCTCAGTTTCTGGTACTGGTTAACTAGCATATCGTACCTATTCTTGATCTCCCGATAAGAAAGGTTAAGTGCTTCCAGCTTAGATAGTAGAGTCTCTCGCTCCTTTTTGAGGTAAGCAAGTTCCTTTAGCAAGGTCTCATTAACGGCCGGTGATTTCGCAGACGACATATTTGCATTACTTGTATTGTCACCCAATTTCGTTGTTAGCTTTATAGAGCGATTAAGCTCCTCTATTTTCCTCTTCAGAGATTCTATTTCCTCCCTCAGCTTTTCATTCTCCTTCTTCAATAGAGTAGTCTCGCTATTGTATTCGTCCTTGGGAGCAGTAACATAACTATGTTTCAGACTACTCAGTAAGAACACATTAAGCGCTATGGATGCTACCGTCACAACCAGCAGCAAAGCGATAAATTTATTACTAATGCTGTTCATTGCAAACAAATCATGAAGAATTGGTTTAAAAAAGTATCTATTAACGACATATTTTTCCCATTTTTTTTACAATAAGTTTTGCCATTTAAACGATGAAAACAGCATTTATTAGTAGAGAAGTCGAGTACTCCCTCACTCTACTTAAGGATATTCGCTAGAATACCTAGAATTTTCATAGGACTAGTAGCTGAAAATCCTTGATACTTATACTCCCAAGACCTAGGGAGTAACTTGAGGAGTCTATGGCCATAGAGGCCTTCAACACATTGACAAGAGGTTTATATATGATAATGTCGACGAACATCATATGTAAGGGAGTTATCTCCTTGAGAAGCTCAAGGGTCTATTTCCACTCCGTATGTCGTACCTTAATACCTATGCTTAATCCCTTAGCTCATCCTAAGGGAATATTTATCCTCCTTTACACCGAGATACCCCTGTTGATGAGGCAAAGTTAGATTTATGAGAAGTCTGCCCAAGATTACAGATAGAAAGGAAATAAAAGCTTCCTCTTACTTAAAATGAGCAATATAGATTGTTTATATGAATTTCTCTCTGTTTTTCAGTTAGATAACATCGCTTAACTCTTTCACACCAACTACCACAGCAAGCCCTAGAAAGATAGCTGTATGACGTAGAAGTACACTAAGGATACTTTCGTGAGATTAATGATCATTTAAGGAGTTCTAATTCTCCATCTAAGTACCATACTATCGGGAAGAGGAGTATTAGTATGCCTATACCAGGAATCGAGTCTATATAAGTTCGGAGGAGTGTTGAAATTGCTGATCCATATATAGTGATTAACTGGCTCAGTCCCAGCATATCATTCGTTAGTAAGACGGAAACCCCGAATACAGTGGCTAACAATATGAAAGATCTCTTAGATGTTTTTATTTGAGCATAACCAAGCCGTTTGGAGATTTTTGAATCGAAATAGAGCCTAATAATTCCGATTACCTCCAAAAGTAGTAAGGTCAGAAACGCCAGTATGAGTAGATAGATGTCGCTGGCCTGTGGTTGATAAGACGCAAGCAAGAGTAGGATGAATACCAGTAGGTTGAAGACTAGGTTACCTACTAGTACCGGAACTACTACTGAGGAGAGTAACCTACCCCAAAGCCCCTCCATCCTTATCCACTTACCGATATAGAGCCCAAAGAGGGATATTCCGGCATACATCAATGCATTATGGAGCCAGGTAATGGCTAGGGAGAGATGAGAAGGTTCGAAAGGAGAGAGTAACGTGGATATCGGTGATATCAACAGCAGGATGAATAGCATTATCTTAAAGCTCCTCTTCAATTTGATACTATAGATCTCATCGGTATCGTCCATACACGCTTATGATAAGGCCACTAATTTAATACCTGAAGGCCATCAATTACCCCATTAGGGTAAGCCATGATAAGGGAAGCAAAAGCTGAGGACTTTCCTTACATTAAAGAGATATCGGAGCTTACCTGGGAGGGACATGATTATCTGGCAAAGGTCTTTTTTAGCTGGTTGGAGGACGGTAATTTCTACGTGATTGAGGAAAATAGGAAAGTAGTTGGAACAGCTAAGCTCACTATCTTGCCCTGCGGAGTTGGTTGGCTGGAAGGACTGAGGGTTCATCCCAAGTATAGGGGCAGGGGATTTGCCAAGAGGCTTCATGAGTTCATGATATCGCTCGCTAACGAGTTAATATCCGTTAATACCCTTATGTACGCGACCTACTTCAAAAACGAGGCCAGTATAAGACTAGGCTTAAAATACGGTTTCAAAATATTCAGGAGGTTCTATCAGATGGTAAAGGAGCCTAAAACTGGTGTAAGGCCAAGGACAATCACTCTGAAGGATTTACCTGATATAGACCCATTTCCCCTCGGCTGGCTCTTCCTTAGGAAGTGTGGGGATACACTAAATTGGACCTCTAAGAGGGTTAATTCATATGCTGTAGATGATGCGATCTTCTTCCACCCTAAAGAGCCACCGACGTCCTTTACGCTCCTCAGGTACAATGAGAGGACTTTGCTGAGGGCTCTAGATGGGATGAATTATGTGGCAAGGGAGATGGGAAGGAATGTTAACCTGATGATTCCAGAGGATATGCCTCATCTCGTAAAGTTGCTTAGGGAAAGAGGATTCAAGCAATGGGAAGATGGAGAGCCAGATGTATTAATATTTGAGCTCAAGCTTAGGCCCCGGTAAATGGTTATAAGTTAATTTTGGGCATTTCTATGACCTCCCTAAGCATCTGAGGGCTTACATTCCCTCCAGTTACCATGACTATTACCTTCTTCCCTTGGAGTGAATCCCTCATCTTAATTGCTGCTGCCATTGCTGCAGCCCCAGATGGTTCTGCCACTTGCCCTGCCTCTTCCAATAGGACTTTCATCGCTCTTTTTATCTCACTGTCAGAAACTAGGACCACATCATCTAGTTTACCTCTCAGGATAGATAGAGGTAGCTCATAGGCCTTACTTGTAGCCAACCCCTCAGCTATTGTATCAGCCTTTCCCGTGGAAATGAGCCTCCCAGCCTTCCATGAGAGATAGAAACTTTGGGCCCCCTCAGCCTGTACCCCAATTACTTTTATGGAGGGATCTATAGTCTTGGCTACTGTAACGGCCCCTATTGCCCCCGATCCACCTCCTATTGGGTTTATTATCACATCTACATCAGGGAGATCCTCTATATTCTCTAGGTGCATGGTTCCAACTCCAGCATATAGTAGTGGTTCATTGACACCGTGAACGAATAGCATTCCCTTCTCCCTAGCCAACTTTTCGGCGTACTCGCTAGCTTCCTCGTATACCCTACCGTAAAAGACTACACTGGCTCCTAGATCCTTTAAGGCCTTCACTTTAACTTCTGGAACACCATGAGGCATTACTATCGTTACCTCAGCACCAACCAGCCTCCCCCCATAAGCTACTGATTGGCCATGGTTTCCAGTAGATGCTGCAACTAGGCCCCTCTTTACGGCCTCTTCCTTCCGAGTTATAGCAAAGTAGACGCCGCCTCTTACCTTAAAAGCCCTCGTTGGCTGTAGATTTTCCAGTTTGAGATACACATCAAATCCTAATAATTCTGAAATCTTTGACGAGTATATCAGGGGAGTTCGGGGAAGATATTTGCTGATAACCTTCCTAGCCTTAAATATATCTCTTAACCCTATCATTGGAGCCTATACTACGGAGAAGAGTGATTTCAAAAACTTGCGCTTTCTGGCCACTCGCCGATCCTGTGGATGATTATGTTGTGAAGACCTCCATTTCCTCAAAATTTTTGCCGTCCCATATGAAAGCCCTTACCTTCTCCCCACATTCAAGCCCTACTATCAGGTAAATAAATCCGGGGTGAGCCCTCTCCTCATCATAAGCGGAGGGCTCAGGCTCCCCGTAAGGATGGCTATGATAGGCTCCTAGGATATCGATGCCCTTGGAATCAGCATCTAAAAAGGCTTCATACATGCTTCTGGGTTCCATCTCATAACGGTGAGGTGAGTCAGCAATATTCTTAGTCCTATAAGCCTCTTTCACAACTATATCCCCGTTCTTCTCCTTCCAGCCGGCTAGAAGGCCGCAGGCCTCCTTCGGGAACTCCTCTCTCGCATGGTCTATAATTCTCTTCAAGAGCTCTCGCGGTATAACGATACGCCTCATACAGGCCTCCTCCGATCCCTTGAGCTCATATACGGTTAACCTCATATATGGATTGTTAGCTCTAAAAAGAAGGGGCCTTTTCATCAGCACTTTTGCTCCTCCCCAGCACCCTAACCAACGATACCCGACCGAGTTTCATCTCTTTAGTCAGGATAAGAGCTTCTCTGAGTATTCTACTGCCTACTCTCCTCCAATGAATTTGAATTACATGGATGCCGAAGTTCAAGTTCCCATTTCTAGGATTTAGATATGCAGAACCAACCGGTATGTAATCCAATAAGGCCATTAGAACAAAATGGCGGTGGAAAGAAGGGATAAGGAACCCCCAGCTTCTCTTTTGAATATTCCTTAGCTCCTCAATGGATGCTACCTCTCCCCTTACCACGCTAATGGATACATCCCTGTTAGGCTTTAGTCTCGGTATTCACGTATAGAGGAAAATAGAGCTCCTTACGGCAACATCTCATTCTCTCTGATGGCGTTAGTACGTAAATAGGGTCTCCATCAGGCAACTCAATCCTTCCTAAGTTAGAAGTAAGGACGAGGTAGGCTAAGGTCTTTCTTCTCCTATACATCCGTATAATCCTCAAAACCACGTAGCTGTCTTTTTTCTCCATATTAACTTCCTCTAAGGGTTTAGTCCAAAAGGC
>JAGGTZ010000210.1 GCA_021158805.1 Thermoproteota archaeon
CCTCTCCTCTGAAGATCCTTAAGATTCCATCCTTTTGGGTTAAAACCTCCGATAAGGCAACAGTTTCAATCCCGATTTACTGGGACACCACGCATCTCGTCGGTGACGGGAAACTTTTTCTGTCGCCCCTCACCTCATGTCTCGATGGCCCTGCTCTACCTCGATCGAATCTTAGGAATTATAAGGAAGTTCTTGGAGATGGATGAGAGCTCTATAGCAGCCTATTTATTCGGTAGCTTTGCTAGAGGGGATTTCACAGATGAGAGTGATGTTGACGTACTCGTGGTAAGTGAAAGAGCTGAGGAAACTAGGAAGAAGCTGTATAACCTGTCTTGGGATATCCAGTTCGCTTACGGAGTACCCGTGTCCTTCGTGGTTGTACCCGAGGAGAGGTGGAGGAGGAGCCTGACCCCACTTAAGAAAATTGTTCTTGAGGAGGGCGTACTTATATGGGAGAGAGAAACGAGAGGGAAGAAATCGCCAAGGCCTACCTCGAGAAAGCCAAGGAACATCTGAAGGCCGCGAAAATCTCCCTAGAGTACGGCTTGTTCAGGGATGCCATAAGCAGAGCATACTATTCGGTGTACTCTGCCGCCTTGGGTAAGGTCCCCAAAACTCACGCAGGTTTAAGGACCTCCTTCAGCCTTCTCGTGAGGGAAGGCGTCGTGGAAGTGGAGTACGGTAAGATAATTTCCAAGCTGTATGAGATGAGGGAGACAAGCGATTACGATCCGATCTCATTCTATGGAGAGGAGGAGACGGAACAGGCGGTATCGGATGCAGAGAGATTTCTATTCAGAATGGAGGGGCTCTTCGAGGAGATTAGGAGTAGAGTGAATCGGGGCACTTGATTCTTTCTGGAGATTCGACGGTGCGACTCTACATAAAATTCCACTCAATGGGTGGAGGTGTAGGACGCTTTACGAACCTCTGTAATCTTTGGCTTAATAGCTTGCTGGCCGAGTAGATAGGCATCACTCGGCCATTTACCTCCATATCTAAGCATTGAGAACGTGTGACCGAAAGCATGCTCCACTATTACACAATCAGGTCTCAGGATCTTCGTGGGTTTTGCCTTCAATTTTGTCTTGCCATACGGAGATTTAACATAGACCCAGTCTCCATCCCCTATACCCAGCTTATTTGCTGTTTCTTCATTTATCCAGCAGAACGGGCTTGGGAATGCATCTAGGGAGTACGGATTATCGCTGGTAACCGGGCCCGAGTGTTTATGCCCAGCCCATCTTCGTGTGAGGAAGTAGAATGGATACTTCGTTGAGGGCTTAGCATACCTAAAATCATTCGGTGCTAAAGTAAAGCTCTGCACTTCAGAGAGGAAAACGAATTAATGCTCGACTTAGAAGAGCTAAAAGGAGCTAGTGAATGAGAGAACTCGCATGATGGTGATAAATAATCCTACTGGAAGCCTGTTTATCTTCGATATGCTCTTAAGGAAATATACGGGTTGGATAGTCACTAGGAATGATCATGTGATTTAAACCCGTCTAAAACTGAATAAAAGCAAAAATATTATTAAAAATTGAAAAGCAAGTACATATCTTGACTCTAGATGCGTTATACCCTAGCTCAGTGAGTCTATGGGATTAGCAGAAATTGAGTAATAGTCCTATGATGGCAATGAGTATAGGAACATTTACCGCCATGGACACCTTAACTAGGAGAGACGATGAAGCTTCGAGTCTAGCTATTCTCTCTTTTAGCTCGTTCATCTCTTTCCTCAAGCCTCCAATTTCCCGTCTCATCTCTTTCCTTTCCTCATTCATCTCTTTTCTTAGTTCATTGATGTCCTGCTTGGTGGCAACATCCCTCAATACTAGGTTTATGATAGCTAACCTAACATCTGGCTCCGCAATCAAAAGCTCTGCGAGTCTCTTCCTAGCTGATACATCCTTCTCAAACAAGTTAACTACTTCCTCGGCTGTCAAACTCACATCAGTAAGAGAACTAAGTGAATATAAGATTTGTTGCAACATAGAAGGTAATGCAAGTATCGGCATTACCTTGCCCACTATTTCAAATTATAAGGATGAGATAATGGCCGCGTGGGGACAGACCCTAGACGAGCACGTCGACCTCATGCTCGAATGCTGGGAGAAAAGGAGAAAGAGGTATGTATGTTCATTCGATTAGGAGACTCCTCTCCTCTGTGGGGATAGGGTTAGAACGCCAGCAGGTCGAGGACCTGATGAGAGCCCTGATAATCTTGCATGACGTGGGCAAGGCGTCTAGGATATACCAGCGTTACATATCAGGGGAAGAGAGGCTCGAGGGATTCAGACACGAGCTCGTGAGCGCTCATTACACCTATGAATCGCTCCTCCCCTTAGATGGGGAGCTGGCGGAGATCGGTGCCCTGACAGTGATGATGCACCATGAACCCATGCTCATGACTCAGAGCATAAGGCTGGAGAGCTCTCAGAGCTGGCCAAGCGACCAGATAGTCAAGTCACAGACCCAAGAGAATTGGTGGCCTTATAAGGAACCTGACTGCTCACGCTAGCCTGCAGCACTACCCAGTAGGGAACCTCTTGCCAATTATCGATCCCCTCGGAGATTTCAGTAATGTCCTGATCTACTAAAATACAAGACTGTTTGTAGGGATAGACAAGGTGGCCAGTGATTATCTAAAACGCCGCTCTCGAACTCCCCGAGGAACTCCTCTCAGAATATGGAGGTGCATTCTTGTTAGCGCGATTGCGAGTTGGGAGCCCCAATAGGATACCCAGACGTGTGATACCAAATCCTATCCGAGGACGGTGCACGCACCAGAAATGTCAGCACTTCTCGTTAGTTAAAGGCTTGAAGATCGAGGGAAGGCTGATCTGGAGTATTGGGAGTATATCAGATACTACGGGCTCTAGGAGGTTCTTATGGGATGGATGGATATGCTGAAGGCCGCGCGCAATGAGATTGTTCAGGATCCTCAAGCTGGGCTTAAGTGGAAAGATCAACCAACCACGAGCTACTACAGCACAGGTAACCGCGATCTCCATTTGAGGCTGGTGAAAATGACCGTGTAGCCACATAAAGGAAGGAATATCCTCCCATGCATGATGAATAATGAGGTTAAAGCGCCATGAATCACGCTAGGATATCTCTTCGCCCACCCTAAACTTCCGAGGGCTCCTTGACCCTGTCCCAACTCCTTCATAGCTGCTCCTCATCTCAAGGACAGTTATCGTTTGAGACGACCCTCTCTTCCCAAATTGGTGACTATCAGATGCATGAGACTCTCAGCCAACTTAACTATCTCCCATGCCTCCTCATCAAAGAGCACGCCCCTGTGATCCGCGTACTTCCTCAGATTGAAAAGCTCCAAGAAATCCAACCTGATTTGCTCAGCTTTCTCCTCCCCTAACACTTCCTTCAGCTTTCTGTAGAGCGCATTAGCTATCTTGTCGTCTTTGCTGGTCCTGATGGTAATGAAGTGCTCGGTTGCTAGTCTAACCGCGAAGTAAGAGGCCGAGACTGCCTTGTTATAGGATCCATGCCTGAGATCCTCCCTCGCCTCAGACAGAAGTATCCTCGCCTTCTCAAGCTTCGACACTCTGTCCTTCTTCCGAGAGGAAGGCCTCGATTGCATCCTCCTCATCCCTCCCTACCACCAGTGGGTTTATCCTCTCGTCCACGTCTAGGCCGAGCTTTACCACCCTCCTCACATCATCCCTATCGAAGGCGTCCAAGACCACTAAG
>JAGGTZ010000103.1 GCA_021158805.1 Thermoproteota archaeon
AGATAGATGCAATAGCGCCAAAGAGAGAGGAGGTTACAGGTGAGGTTGAGAGGAGAGTAGTAGCTCAGCTATTGGCGTTAATGGATGGCTTGGAGAGTAGAGGTAAGGTAATCGTCATTGGAGCAACGAATCGACCAAACGCCCTAGATCCGGCGCTAAGGAGACCAGGAAGGTTCGATAGGGAGATAGAGATAGGGGTGCCGGACAGGGAGGGGAGGAAGGAGATATTACAGATACATACGAGAGGAATGCCACTAGCTGAGGATGTAGATCTAGAGAAACTTGCGGATATAACACATGGGTTTGTAGGCGCTGATTTAGCTGCTTTAGCCAAGGAGGCAGCTATGAGAGCTCTTAGGAGACTAATGAAGGATGTTAACTTATTTGAGAGTGAAGAGCTTCCAGCAGAGATTTTGGACAAGCTTCAAGTCACGATGCAGGATTTCTTAGATGCCCTGAAGGACATTACTCCCTCCGCCTTGAGGGAGGTTATTGTTCAAGTTCCCAATGTCAGATGGCAGGACATTGGAGGACTAGAGGATGTCAAGGAGGAGCTTAGGATGGCAGTGGAGTGGCCATTAAAGTACCCTGAGCTGTTTGAAGCTAGTGGAGCTAAGCAACCAAAGGGAATTTTGCTCTATGGGCCACCAGGTACAGGTAAAACACTTCTAGCTAAAGCAGTAGCCAATGAGAGTGAGGCCAACTTCATAAGCGTAAAGGGACCTGAGATTCTTAGCAAATGGGTTGGTGAGAGCGAGAAAGCTATAAGGGAGATCTTCAGGAAAGCAAGGCAGTCTGCTCCGGCTATAATATTCTTTGATGAGATAGATTCTATAGCGCCTGTTAGAGGATCTGCTGGCGACTCTAGAGTTACTGAGAGGATAATAAGTCAGCTACTCACCGAGATGGATGGCTTAGAGGAGTTGAGAAAGGTCGTCGTGATAGCAGCTACTAACAGACCTGACTTGGTTGATCCGGCTCTCTTACGACCTGGGAGGTTCGATAGACTCATATACGTACCACCACCTGACTATAAGGCTAGGGTAGAGATTCTCAAGATCCACATGAGAGGAAAGCCAATTGCCGATGATGTAAATATTGAAGAACTCGCAAAACGAACAGAGGGATATACAGGAGCAGATCTAGAGACTTTAGTTAACATGGCAGCCCTCATAGCGTTGAAAGAACACATATCTAAGTATAGAGACCCAGAGGAGGCTATAAAACATAGAAAAGAGCTCAAGATAACCTGGAGTCATTTTGAGGAGTCTCTTAAGAAGATAAGGCCTCTAGGAACAGAGGAGATGGAAAGGTATAGGAGAGTGGCTGAGGAATTCGCGAGGAGATCCTCCTCCTAATCCTATCAATTTTTCGTGAAGAGTTATTAGTTTTAACCTATAGAGTAACATATGCCGATTAAGATAGGTATCAACGGTTTTGGGAGGATAGGCAGGCAGATATTCAAAATTGGCCTTAAAAATCCGAACTTGAAGTTTGTAGCGATTAACGACATAACCGATCCTAAGACGTTAGCTCACCTCCTGAAGTACGATTCCATTTTCGGTAGATTCAGAGGACAGGTAGAAGCAAGCGGTAGCAGTATCATTGTGGATGGTGAGGAGGTCAGGGTATTCAGCGTACGAGATCCTGCTCAGATACCTTGGCACGAAGAAGGTGTTGACATAGTTGTAGAGGCTACCGGGCTCTTTAGATCAAGAAGTGATGCTGCTAAACATATTAGAGGATCTGTAAAGAAGGTCGTAATAACAGCTCCCGCAAAAGGGGAACCAGCAGATTATACTGTGGTAATGGGAGTGAATGAGGATGGACTAGATCCGGATAGGCATCAGGTGATAAGTAATGCCTCATGCACTACCAACGCCTTCGCTATGCTGATAAAGGTACTTCATGAGAATTTCGGAATAAAGAGGGGTTTCATGACTACAGTCCATTCGTACACAAACGATCAGAGGATATTAGATGCACCCCATAGGGATCTCAGGAGGGCAAGGGCTGCAGCCCTGTCGATAGTCCCGACCAGCACCGGGGCAGCCAAAGCTATAGGACTAATATTTCCTGAGCTTAAGGGTAAGATTGCAGCCGTATCCCTCAGAGTTCCCACCCCAAATGTCTCTATAGTAGATTTCTCAGCAGAGGTGGAAAGGGAAACAAGTATTGAGGAGGTTAACAGGGCCTTTGAAGAATCTGCATCGGGACCACTGTCTCGCTACATAGGGATAGTACGCGACCCAGTTGTTTCAGTAGATCTCGTAGGTGACGATCATAGTGTCATATTCGATCCCAGCCTAACGGATGTTGTTGATGGTACTTTAGTCAAAGTATTTGGCTGGTATGACAATGAATGGGGTTATTCGGCCAGAGTAGTTGATTTACTAGATTACCTCTCCAAGTTCTTGTAAAAATTGGTGGAAGTTAGGTTACTCTAGGTAGATGGCTGGTCTACCGGGAGCAGCTCTTCCAGCTCTATTTTTTGGATCGTATGCCGGATCATCCTCGTCATCTATGAAGACTTTCACTCCGAGTCTTCTCTCTATATATGCTTTAGCATCTTCTAAAGCCCTTATCTCAGCCTCTTTACTCGGAAGCCAAGGCCAGCCACCTGAAGTGAACTGCCTAATTAGCTCACTAGCTTGCTTGCCTACTTGCTTGAATCTCTCATCCTTCATGACTTCTGGGAGTATCTTCCTTGGATCAAGCCCGTACTTCTCCTTCAGCTCATCTATCTTCTTAAACAGCTCATACTTCCATTTAGAGGCCACATAGAGGTAGAGCTTGTCGCCTCTTATGCCTGTCGACATTATGCTCTTTGTATCATCTATGACACTCGCTATTATCTCATATGCCATTTCTGCCTCTTTGTATTCTGGAAGTTCTTCCTTTACTGGCCATTTAGCGAGAGAAACGAAACCCTCTCCGCCTAATATCTCCCAGATTTCCTCAGCCATGTGCGGAGCGAAGGGAGCTAGTAATCTAGCCCAAATATTCAATATAGTTCCCATTAGTTCTCCTCTAGCTTTTCCCTTGGCCTCCAGATATTCCTCTACATCGTTCGTCATCATGTAAAGAATGTGATTTATGGCCTCTCTCGTCCTACATCCCTCCATAGCCTCGGTGGCAGCTATTATGTGACTTCTAACTCTACTAAGAATCCATTTGTCCCAAAAGTCCTCGGGTTCATAGGCTTCCTTGGTTCTACCATAAGCTAGAGCTAGTTCATATATTCTAAAGAGTCTCCTTAAGGTACTCATAGCCACTTGGCTCGAGAAATCAGCATCTGAGAGGAGCTCAGCTGATCCTAATAGTGAGAGTCTTATTGGATCTGCGCCGAACATTTCCACGGCTTCTTTAATAGGAATTATGTTCCCAAGAGATTTGCTCATTTTCTTCCCTTCCATGGTGACTGAGCCGTTGACCACTATCTGTTTTGGCCAAAATTCTTCAGGGAAGATCGCTACATGATTGAATATGAAGAATGTGAGATGATTCCAGATGAGATCTCTTCCACTGTGCCTCGAATCAAGCGGATACCAGTAGGTGAACTCTTCTCTGAGGCGTTTCAGCAAGGTCAGATCTATTCCTTTTTGGTCGGATATCTCCCGAGGATCTCCCTTTCCGAGGAAAATATAGTCGAATACCTTGTCGTCCAAGTGATCTGGGGTGATAGCTCCTTCATTTATGTATTTGGAGATAGTGTAATAGGCCATGTAGATCGTAGAGTCGCTAAGACTTTCAATTATCCAATCTGGATCGTATGGGAGTTTAGTGCCGAGCCCGCTCTTCCTAGCACAGGCTTTCTCCTTCATCCAGTTGATTGCCTCCTCGAATTCCCTCCTAACCTCCTTAGGGATTATTGACATCCGACTTAGTGCCTTATGAGTGAGCTTCTTCCATTCCTCATTTGAATAGTCTATGAACCATTGATCTTCCACTATATTGACAACTATCTTCGCGCCACATCTACAATAGACGGGGGCATTTGCGATTTCGTAGAAGGTATATGCTTTTCTTTGCTTTATTAGGTCCTCTTTAACCTTTTCCTTTGCTTCAGATACTGGTAATCCTGCATAAGGCCCCGTATTATCCTTCATAATGCCTGAGTGATACTCTTTAGAGTAGACAAGTTCCGTGGCTTCCTCAGCTTTTGGATCCTCCTGGTTCTCCACTCTAAGTTGCTCCACGGCATCCTTAGCCGGGAATTCAGAGAAACCTTCCAGTTCTATGATCGAGATTGGTTCTAAAGTTTTGGCTATGTCTTCAGAGAGTCCAAACTTCGAGAGTATACTTGGATCCCTCTTAAGATCCCGCAGCGCTAG